>JAJKIL010000290.1 GCA_021154515.1 Niastella sp.
CCGTTGATCATTCTTCATTAACTCGGCTTCCAGGGTAAGCTGGCTTGAACGAAAAGCGGTCCCGTTCTTAACCTGCGCTTCCACCCTTTTAATACCCAGCTGAATATCGTTCTTTACAAAATCAACCTGTTTCACCTGTTCATCAACCAGCAAAATACCCAGGTACAACTGATTAATCCGGTCCTTCACTTTATATAATTCAACTTCTGCTTTCTGATCTTCTACCTGCGCATTGGCGTTCTGCACATTTATCTGTGCGTTAGTGGTACCACCATCATACAACAGCTGACTCAACTCGGCCTGTACCTTGTACTGGTCTTTACCTGGGGGATCGATCTTAATACCCGGCACACTGATGGGTACACTGGTAACATCCGATTGATAAGTAGCCTGGCCTGAGATAGTCAACTGCGGCAAAAAACCCTTATTTAAATTTTCAATCGTTAATGAAGCTGTTTTGCGCACCAGGTCTTTTTGTTTGATGACCGGATAATTCTGCCGCGCCAGGTCGTACGCCTGCTCCAGCGTAAGCCGGTTATTATCCTGCGCCTGCACCCCAATGGCCAACAACAGCACCGTAAGGTTTAAACAGTGTTTAATCGTTAGGTTTAACCATTTAGTTAATAGCATGACAAAAAAATTTATTTCTTAATTGAATCTAATACAAACTTTACAACGGTCTTTTTGCGCAATTCCATCAACTTTAAAAACTCTTCATCTGTTGTCTTGGTCACCCATTGTACCATGGGCCGGGCCAGAAATGGAAAAATGCACAGCGATACCATGTTCACCATTAATTCATAGCCCTTTATGGGCTTTATCTCCCCTTTCTTCACCAACTTTGCAATAAGCTCATCTACTTTATCGATCGGAGGCCGTTGATTGCCGAAGATCTTTTTAATAGCTTCTTTGGGATTCCTGTTTATTTCATTCAGGATAAATATGGGTAATAAAGGGTTCTGTAACAAAGTATCGATGTACTCGCCTACGAACTTCTCCACCTTCTCGAACAAGGTCAGTTCAGACACCATAATGGAGGTTACTTTGGGCAAAAACTTCCGGGCCTCTTCCATAAAGATCATTTCGAACAACTTCTCTTTGCTGCGGAAATAATAATGCAATAAAGCCTTGTTAATGCCCGCTTTATCGGCAATATCCTGCATCCGGGCGCCATCGATCCCCTTTTCCATAAAAACCTGCTTGGCTGCTTCCAGGATCTTTTGCTCGGTGCTTTTGTCGTTTTTATTCTCTTTAATCACGCGGTTTAACCATTTGGTTAAACACAAAGTTAATACCTAAAACTCGATAGCACCAAGCTTTTTCTTAAAAAAATGCCGCCCTGGATATTTCGGCAGACGTGTAGGCAAAAAAAATATTGTAAAAAAGAAAGGCCCCCAGATAACCGGGAGCCTTCATTTTTCATTTCTTCTCCCCCTTTAGGGGGTTGGGGGTTACTCCGCCCAACTCATCGTATAATCAGAATTTTCAATACCCAATGCTTCATGGGTCAGTTGCAGCGGATGAAAAGTATCAACCATCACGGCCAGCTCTTTTGTTTCCTTCGCGCCAATACTTTTTTCCACAGTACCTGGATGCGGGCCATGCGGAATTCCAGCTGGATGCAGCGTTATCATGCCACGCGTTACATTCTTCCGGCTCATAAAATCACCATCTACATAATACAACACTTCATCACTGTCTATATTACTGTGGTTATATGGCGCCGGGATGGAATTCGGGTGATAATCGAACAGGCGTGGACAAAATGAACAGACCACAAAATTATTGGCTTCAAATGTTTGATGCACGGGCGGTGGCTGGTGCACCCGGCCGGTGATGGGTTCAAAATCATGAATGCTAAAAGCAAACGGATAACAATACCCATCCCACCCTACGATATCAAATGGGTGATGGCCATAATGCAGGTTATACATCATGCCCCGCTTTTTGGTGCGGATCAAAAAATCACCTTTCTGATCAAAAGTGGGCAGGTTTTGCGGCGGACGAATATCCCGTTCGCAATAAGGCGAGTGTTCCAGTAACTGTCCATACTTGCTCAGGTACTTTTTGGGGAACCGGATGGGACTGAACGATTCCACGATGAACAGGCGGTTGTTGGTATCCTTGAATTGCACCTGGTAAATGGTGCCGCGGGGAACAACCAGGTAATCACCATAACTGAATGGCAATTCGCCATACATGGTGCGCAGCACGCCCTCGCCTTCATGTATGAAGATCATTTCATCGGCATCGGCATTCTTGAAAAAATAATCCTGCATGCCGGCCTGGGGCGCCGCCAGTACAATGTGGCAATCATTATTCACCAGCACGGGGGTACGGCTTTGCAAATAATCGATGGCCGGTTTTATTTTAAAACCTTCAAAACTGCGATGTCGCAGCATTTTTTCCTCTGCCACTTTGGGCGCCACTTCGTAGGAAGGCTCTGTCTTTATTATAGCGGTGGGCGGATGGCAATGGTACAACAACGAATAATCATTGGAGAACCCTTCGGTCGAAAACAACTGTTCTGCGTACAGGGAGCCATCCGGTTTGCGGAATTGGGTATGGCGCTTATGCGGAATGTTCCCTAATTTATAATAATATGGCATATCAATGTGAAATTTGAAAATTAGTAAATGCTTGCCCGCCGTCCGCGTGTCGCTGAAGCTTTAGCGGAGGCGCAAGCTTTAGCAAAGGCGGGTTAAAATGGAATATTGAAGAAAATGCAAATTGAATTGCATTTTCTTACCAAAATGCATATGGAATAATAGAGCGCGGGGTAGAGGTTTACAGGGAAAGCTCGAGGGTTTTGAGCAGAAATACATATTTCCAGCTCCGCTTATCGATCCAATAGGTAAAATTGCGAAAGAATGGCATGGCAGTAATCGTTCACATAAAGTTAATGATACCTCGTGGAAAACGCAATTTTGAAATTTGGGGCATAAAAGGGAAAAACCGGTAATTTGCGGCCCGAATTCAAAAATGACTCAGACGAAATCCTAAATAAATTCAGATGAAAAAAAGCTTAATCCTTACCAAAGAAAGACAAATTGAGGCTACCCCGGAAAAAGTATGGAGCGTTTTAACCGAAAACCAGTGGATTGAACAATGGCTGGGCGTGCAAATGATCACCGACTGGAAAGTTGGCAGCCCCATCGCCTTTACGTTCGTTTATAAGGATAAAGAAGTAAAAGACAAAGGCGCCCTGCTGCAGTTTGAAGTGGGAAAAATCCTGTCTTATAACTACTGGAGCGTATTTTCAGCTACTGAGGACAGTCCGGAGAACTATTCAGATATTACGTTCACCATTACGCCCGAAGAAAAAGGCATTTCGTTGCAATTGACACAAACTAACTTTGCTTCCCAGATGATGTTCGCCCATGCCGAAAAGAACTGGGCCGAAACCCTGGAAACCATAAAAAAACTGGCTGAGGACGAAGCGGGTTACCGGCTGTAAAACCGGTACCTTGCCCCTATAGTAAATTACTATGAAGCGAATAGGACTGATAGCTGATACACATGGTTTTCTTGATGACGCAGTTTTCAAACACTTCGACAACTGCGACGAGATCTGGCATGCCGGTGATTTTGGAAATATCGCCCTGGCTAATAAACTGGCGGATTTTAAACCTTTAAAAGGGGTTTACGGCAATATCGACGGCCAGGATATTCGCTCGGTGTACCCGGAGAAATTACGCTTTACCTGCGAAGGCGTGAATGTATACATGATCCACATTGGCGGCTATCCGCCCAAATACAATACCGAAGTAAAAAAAGAATTGACCGCCAACCCGCCGCAACTGTTTATTTGCGGGCACTCTCATATTCTGAAAGTGATGTTCGACGATAAACTGCAATGCCTGCATATGAACCCCGGTGCAGCGGGCAACCAGGGCTGGCACAAGGTTAGAACCTTAATTAGGTTTGTCATCGATGATAAGAATATGAGGGATTGTGAAGTGATTGAGTTAGGAAAACGAGTTATTAGTTCATAGTTTTTTAGTTTGTATTAACTTAAAAACTAACAAACTCAAAAACTAACAACCCTATTTTATCTTCTCAGCATAAATAGTATCGAGTAACCCACCACTAAAGGTATCTTCCCCTAATTGCCAAAACATAATCCCATTGAGTTTTTTCTCCTTTGCATAAGCAGTTTTCAGCTGCATAGATCTGGTATCGTCGTACGTAACAAATAGTTTTTGTGCAGCATTATACATCCAGGGCGCATTGGCAACAGGGTCCCAATGGTATACAAACCCACTGTCTGCTGACAACAGTTTGGGGAATGCTTTAAACGGTACCCCGCGATTGAATTTACCCGGCTGGTACAAGCCATTATTTACACTGTCTACATTTTCAAAAACGCGGGCATAGAAGGCGGCTCCAATTACCAGTTTCTTGCGGGGAACACCGATAGAATCTAGGTAGTGAATAACATTATCGGTAGACTCTTTTTGTTGAGGAGTAGAATACAAGGGCGTATGATGGCCGGTAACGGTGCTAAAGCCATTGATGAGGTCATAGGTCATTAAGTTTACCCGGTCACACACCTTCATCACTTTTTTCCATTCTATGGATTGTTCGAGGTAGGTAGAAAAACCGCCGGCGGCAAAACTGATCTCATGCTTTTTACCAATAGCCTTGCGCAACTGCATCACCAGTTGCGTGAAATTGGGTTTATCTTCGGGCACAAACCGGTGACCGGGAAAGCCAGAGATAGCAGGATATTCCCAATCCAGATCAATTCCATCGGCATTGAAATAATCGAGCAGGTTCTTTACAGATCTGGAAAATTCAGCCCGCCCATTTTCATCACTGAATACCTGGGAGCAGGTTTCGCAGCCACCCCATCCGCCCAGGGACAACAAGACCTTTAATTGGGGATTCCTGCTTTTTAATGACACCAGCTTTTGAATGCGTAAACTATCCCGCGCATTGTCAACAACCAGCTGATTCCCTTTTAAATGACAAAAACTGAAAATGATATGGGTCAGCTTTTCAACGGCAAAACTATCCACCTGTTCTGCCGGCCCAGAATAATAGGCTATAACAGCAATTGATTGCCCTTTCCTGGCTTTCTTTTGAGGAGGTTCAGAAAATACATTGATACAAACAGCGATCAGCAACAGTGTTGTAATAGCAAAGCGGGTCATTGGCGTGATGTTTTATATTTATAAGTGCTGCAAAAACTCAACATGTAATGTACAGCCAAACACCGTTTTAATAATTACCACTTGTATAATTTTGGAGCTTACGTGAATGCCTGGGTCTAAAACCTCGGACACATCACCTGATCCCGCGCGGAATTGTTGCGATCAAAAAATCCAATATATGATAAGGACAATTCAAACCCACCCCTGCTTTGGCTGGCTGTTCTTAATTGCGATGCGTTTACATCATAACTCAACCCTACCGACAGCGAACGCATATCAACTTTTACAACGGGAATAAAGGCGTCTTTCCACCGGAGGTAACCACCAAAACTCAATATAACATTGGCGTCATCAACAAACTGACCCGGGTTAATAGAATACATGCCACCGGCTACCATTTCTTTCTGTGTTCCCTGTTGCGAATGATCTGCCTGCATGGTGAAATAAGAATAATCATCGATCACCCATTTAACACCGGCTGAAAAAACGTACTTGGGATTTAGCTGGGTAGTAGCATCGCGGTAGAAAGAGTTTTTTGGTTTATTCAAATGATGATACGCAGCGCCTACGAACAGGCTGTTTGCACCATTCATGCCGAATGACGTGTTATAGCTCATGCCCACCGATGCATCCCAGGTACTGAAATTGGGCACGGCAAAGGTTTCACCGGTAGTGCCCGTTGGGTTATAGCCACCATTGTATTGGTTGTTGGTGGTCATTTTAGTTATATCAAGGCTCTTGTGTATTAACCCACCCATAAAACCCAATGATAAATATTCTACTTTATCATTGCTTAATGATTTATGATAATTCACCGCCGGCAGTACCTGTGTGGTAGTAAGGCCAACAGTACCTGCCTTGTCAAACAACGTTTGTATGCCGGTAGTAATAAAATCATTGTTTGCGACCGGCAATTTAACCTCCGCATTCAATGAACCAGTGCGATAGGCTTTGGTAAAACTGTTCCATTGATCACGGTATACACCCTGTACCCTGATGTCGCCCGTAAAGATGCCCGCCAGGGAAGGATTGCGCAGCAACGGCGCTTCAAAAAATTGTGATAAGTGAAGGTCCTGGGCTTGCGTGGTAACTACGGCAGCCACTAATGCCAGGCTTGCCATAATTGTTTTGAATAGGTTTTTCATAGTTTGGATATTGATGGATTATTATTGGATCAAAAACTTGTTAACTCGCTAACTGATCAACTGGTTAACTGGTCAACTTTCTAACTATCTAATTAAAGCTACGTTTCCTTTATACGGAACAATATTCGCATTGTCACAATACAACTCTACGATATACACATACACATCCATGTCGGCAATTTTGCCATTGATCTTTCCATCCCAGCCTGCATTCTGATCATTGGCCATAAAATCGTGCTTTTCAAATACAGTTTGTCCCCACCGGTTGAATATGCGTAAGGAGTGTACCAGGTTTATACCTTTCCCGCGCACATAAAACACATCGTTCATGCCATCACCATTGGGTGAAAAAGTATTTGGGATGAAATAGTTATCGCCATTACAAACAGAAGTAATAGTTACGTCGTCAGATGCCACGCACCCGCCCTGGTTGGTTGCTGTAAGGCGGTAGGTAACGGTGCCTTTTACATCAACGCGTGGCGAAGCACAATTGGTGCAACTGAGACCGGTTGATGGCGTCCAGTTATACGTAGTTACATCCTTTGAACAGGTGGCCGCCAACTGAATAGTGGCGCCGGTGTTCACGGTAGTATCCTGTCCGGCAAATACAGTCGGGATAGGGAATACGGTGATCTGAACATTGCCCGTATCGGCAAAGCAATGATCATTATCGCGGCCAACGACGGTGTATGTAGTGGTATGGTTGGGGGACGCTTTTGGTGACGCACTTCTTGCATTGTCTAACCCTGCGCTCACCGTCCATTCATATTGATCGGCGCCTGAAGCACCCAGTTTTATCTGTTCACCGGCACAAATGGTATCATTTGGTTGTACCTGCATGGTAAAGGGCTGGCGTACGCGCACATTCACCGTGTCGCTTTTTACGCATCCGTGATCAGATACACCAGTTACCACATAGCTGCTGTTATCAACCGGGTTTATCAGTGGACTGGCGCATTGCGTACAGGAGATATCCGGTGTGGCACTCCAGGTATAGTGTAAGGCCCCTGAAGCAGATAATTGTGCAGGAGTACCGCGGCAGACAAAAGTATCTTTCCCGGCAAATGTATTGGGCAGCGGCCAGCTGTTTACATCGTAGCGGGCCGTATCAAAACAGAAATCCTGGTAAACCGTTTGCAACTGTACCTGGTAAGCACCGGCAGCGGTATAAGTCTGCGTAACAGCCGTTGCATTATCTGTAGTTTGGCCGTTACCAAACACCCAGTGCTTTTTCAGATTATTGCCATCTCCGGTAACCTGGGCATTGAATGCAAGCTGACCGGGCACACAGGCTTCTTTATCGCCGGTTATTTTTACCGTGGGGGTTGCATATACTTTTATGGTATCAACCAGGTGGGCCACATCTTTACAACCATTGGCAGTGGTGACCATATGCAATACGGTAAACGTAGCCGGCGCCCTGTTGAAATAATGTTTCGGATTGGGCTGGGTGCTGAAGGTACCATCGCCAAAATCCCACAGGTGAGAAGCTATATAGTCATTGGCCACAGATTTATCGGTGAACTGTATATACCCACTGTTACAAACCTGGTAAGTATCCATGGTTTCTTTGGCGGTAACACCAATGGCATTGATGGTATCCTTACCAAGGATCGGTACCTGGCAGCCATTGCTGTCGACCAGGATCATACGCGGAACAAACTTTCCTGCCAGGGCATAGTCGTACTGCATGGTTCCGGTTGTTGATGCGGTGGTATTGCCATCATTAAAATCCCAGATGAACGATTTAACGCCATTTCCGGCGCCAATGAACTGAACAGTAAGCGGCACGCAACCTGTGATGGGCGCATAATTGAATGTGCCGGTTGGTCCTTTCACCACTATCTTTCTCGACAACGTAGCCACACAACCACCCGGTGACACAATAGTTTGGGTAGCCATAAACACGCCGGGAATATTATAAAAGTGAACCGGGTTTTCGAGCGTTGAAGTAGACCCGTCGCCGAAATCCCAGCGGAGGGTTACATAATTTTTTGCTGAAGAGGTGAAGCTAACCTGCAGGGGCGGGCAACTGCCAATGGAATCTGACATAGTGAACCCGGCTATGGGCGTAGTGATCTTTATGTATTCAACCCGCTTTACTGAATCGCGGCAACCCACGGGGTCAGCAATCAACAGGTTAACGGCATACAATCCATCCTGCGTGTATTGATGCACCGGTGATAACTGACCCGCTGTATTGCCATCGCCAAAATCCCAGGTGTATTGCAGGTTATCGCCGGTTGAAGTGTTGGCGAAATTAACAGGTTTACCGGGACAGGAACTGGTATCCATTGTGGCAAACGCTGCTTTGGGGTTCGACACAATGATGGCGGCATTGCCTGATGCGTCAGTACAACCCTTGCTATCGGTAATTCTTAATGAAACATTATAAGAACCACCATTATCATACAGATGGCTAAAAGGCCCTGCGGTCAACGTTTCTTCCTTACCATCGCCATACGTCCATACCCATTTTACAATAGGATGCGTGCCATCCGTAGCAGACAGATCGCGGAACGCAGCGAGCTTTCCAATACATATCTTTTGTTGAACCGCCTGAAAAGCAGCTGAAGGTCCATCCACCTGGATGTATTGTTGTTTTACAGTTGAATCAACACAACCATTTACATCAGTATAAACAAGCGATAGCTTGTATAAGCCTGAAGCTGTATACACGTGGGTAACATTGCCGGGTACAGCACTCATGGCGCCATCACCAAAATGCCATACCATACTGCTCACATACACCGGATCATACTCTTTTAAAGTAAAGGCTACTTCATCACCCTTACACAATTCTTTTTTATTGGCGTCAAAATCGGGGTGCTCATCGGCAATAACCAGGATCTGCGACAGGCTATCCAGGCACGCATCGTGGGTAACGATCAGCCGTACGCGGTAAGTTCCTTTGGCTGTATACCGGTGAGCGGGCGATTGACTGGTGCTGGTAGCGCCATCGCCAAAGTCCCAATGCCAGCTTTGGGCGGCAATTGATTTATCGGTAAAAGTTCGTTGGTATTTATCAGTACAATTCAGCCCCATGTTAAAACGCGCTACCGGCGGATCGATGCGAACATAATCTGGTTTTATCATGGTATCGGAACAGCCCTTGTTCGTAACGATCAGGGTTACTTTAAAGAGTCCGGTATCATTAAACTGATAGGTGGGATTTTCCCTCGTGGAAACGCCGCCATCGCCAAATTCCCACAACCATTCATCACCAGCCGGCGTACTTTGATTGATAAACGGAATGGCCTGACTGCGGCATACCTCGCGGGTCAGGGCGGTAAAATCTGCTTTGGGCCTTGGCGCTGTTAATATTGCTTCGGGCATTACAATTGAATCGGTACAACCACCGGCAGTAATGATCACCAGCTTTACGGTATATTTCCCTTCTGTAGTATATGTTTTTATTGGCGCAGCTTGTGTGGAGCTGGTGCCATCGCCAAAATCCCAGCGATAACCAACTACATTATCCTGCACATCGATATCAGCAGCAAATGGCACAGTAAATGGCAAACAACCTTTTTGGGGCATGTCCTTAATTCGTACCTGCGGCCGTTTAACCTGGATCAATTCATTTTTAACCAGCGAATCGGTACAACCATTGGCTCCTGTTACAATTAATTTTACGGTATATAAACCAAATGCTTTGTACACGTGCTGCGGATTGGCAGCAGCGCTGGTGCTGCCGTCACCAAAATCCCATACACTACTTACAGCGCCAGCCGTTGTATTGGTAAATTGGATCGCCGCCGGAATACTGCACGAATAAGTACGGTCGGTAGTGAAGGCGGCCACCGGTTTAGGTAGTACAGTGATCAGCTTGTTAATTGAATCGGCACAGGTGGCAAACCGGTTCACCATTTTAATGGTATAGGTACCGCCTGCGGCATAACTTTTCTGTGGACTCGCTTCTGTTGACGTATTACCATCGCCAAAATCCCATTGGACGGGAACAGGGGCCGGTGAGGAAGTATTAATGGGGAAGAATGGCTGTCCGGCGCATATACTGGCAGGCAGCGTAAATTGCGTTTGGGTGTTCCCTAATACGATCAAATTCTTTTTACGCACCGTATCCCAGCAACCTGATGTATTGACGGCGCTCAGGGTAACGGTATAAGAACCATTCGCCGTATAGTTATGATGCGGGTCTCTGTCTGTGAAGGTTTGTCCATCCCCGAAATCCCATACGTAGCTGACCGTACCTGATTCAATCGATTTATTATTAAAAATTATTTCAAGCGGCGCATTACAACTATTGACTGCCGGGGTAAAATCAAAATCGGCCAACACGCCGGAAGCTATTTGTATGTATTGGGATTTACTAAAGCTTTTTGTGCAACCATTACTACTGGTAACTTTTAATGTTACCGTATAATTACCCGTACCTGTATACGTATGTGAAGGATGCTGATCTGTTGATGTGTTACCATCGCCAAAATCCCAATGCCAGCTATTGATAACGCCATCGTTAACCGTGCTTTTATCGGTAAACGTTACCGGGAAAGGAAAACAACCTATTGAGTCGGAGGCCATGAAGTCTGCCACCGGATTATCGTATACGGTAACGTATTGTTGTTTTACAATGGAATCGGCGCCTGCTGCATTCTTTGCTACCAGCTTTACGGTATAAGTACCGGGGGCAAAATAAACACTGGAAGGATTTTGAAATAAGGAGATAGTACCATTGCCAAGATCCCAGCGCCAACTGGCAGGGTTACCCGTAGAGGCATCCTGGAACTGTACTACCAGGGGAGAACATCCTGCAACGTTAGTGGCGGTAAAACCTGCCTTTACCTGCGCTTTCAATTGACCTGCTGTACAAAGTACCCAGGCCAGGGTTAGTAATACGGTTAATTGGTTTTTCATTGGTTTATGATAGGTACAACAAAAGTCGCCCTACCATCCCAATCTGGATATTGGAAGCATGCCCGTAATTGGACTTTTAGATAATAACACCTATTAAAAAAAGGCGTAATGCATAGCATTTTTAGGCATAAAAAAAGAGCAAAGGAGGCATAACCCTCTTTTGCTCTTTATTATTAAAGTAATGTGTATTTACTACTTCTTAGCGAACTGAGAACGGATAACGTTCAGCGCACCACCTGCTTTAAACCACTCGATCTGTTGTTTATTGTAGGTGTGGTTGAGGGTTATCTCGTCTTTGCTGCCATTTTTATGGTTCAATACCATAGTCAATGGTTTGCCAGGTGCAAATGATGCCAGGCCAACAAAGTCAATGCTATCATCTTCCTGTACTTTATCGTAATCTTCTTTATTAGCAAAGGTCAGCGCCAGCATACCCTGTTTTTTCAGGTTGGTTTCGTGAATACGGGCAAAGCTTCTTACCACAATAGCACGAACGCCTAAGTGACGAGGCTCCATGGCAGCGTGCTCACGGCTTGAGCCTTCGCCATAGTTTTCATCACCTACCACTACTGAACCTATGCCAGCAGCTTTGTAAGCGCGTTGGGTAGCAGGTACTGGACCATATTCGCCGGTCAGCACATTCTTAACTTTATCGGTTTCGTCGTTAAAGAAGTTTACAGCGCCAATCAGCATGTTGTTACTGATGTTATCGAGGTGGCCGCGGAATTTTAACCATGGACCAGCCATAGAGATATGGTCAGTGGTACATTTGCCTTTTGCTTTAATCAGCAGTTTCAACCCTTTCAGGTCAGTGCCTTCCCAGGCAGCAAATGGCGCCAGTAATTGTAAACGTTGTGAATCATCAGCTACTTTTACCACAACACCGCTACCATCAGCAGCAGGTGCAGCATAACCGGCATCTTCAACTGAAAAACCTTTGGGTGGTAATTCAACACCGGTAGGTTCATCCAGCATTACTTCTTTACCTTCTTCGTTCTTCAGTTTATCTTTTAACGGGTTGAAGGTTAAGTCACCGGCAATAGCGAAAGCGGTTACGATCTCGGGTGAGGCCACGAATGCGTGGGTAGAAGCCAGCCCGTCGTTACGTTTTGCAAAGTTGCGGTTGAATGAAGTGATGATCGAGTTCTTACGTTTTGGATCATCGATGTGGCGCGCCCATTGACCGATACAAGGTCCGCAGGCGTTTGCCAGCACTACACCACCAATTTTGTAGAAAGTATCGAGGAAACCATCTTTTTCAATGGTAAAACGAACTACTTCAGAACCTGGCGTGATAGTGAATTCTGCTTTGGCTTTTAATTTTTTATCAACAGCCTGTTTTGCCAGCGAGGCAGAACGGCTGATGTCTTCGTAAGAAGAGTTGGTACAGCTACCGATCAATGCCACTTCCAGTCTGGCTGGCCAGTCGTTAGCTTTTACCGCTTCAGCAAATTTAGAAATGGGCCATGCCAGGTCTGGCGTAAACGGACCGTTTACATAAGGCTCCAGTTCATCGAGATTTATTTCAATTACCTGATCGTAGTATTTAGCAGGATCAGTATATATTTCTTCGTCAGGACGCAGGTACTCTTTGATCTGCGTGGCGGCGTAAGCAACTTCTTCGCGGCCGGTTGCAGTCAGGTAGGCAGCCATTTTCTCATCATAAGCGAACAATGAGCAGGTAGCGCCAATTTCAGCACCCATGTTACAGATAGTAGCTTTACCGGTAGCGCTTAAGCTGTCGGCGCCTTCACCAAAGTATTCCACAATAGCACCGGTACCACCTTTTACGGTTAAAATACCAGCCACTTTCAGGATCACGTCTTTGGAAGAGGTCCAGCCACTCATTTTACCGGTTAATTTAACACCGATCAATTTGGGCATTTTCAGCTCCCAGGGCAGGCCGGCCATTACGTCAACGGCGTCAGCACCCCCTACTCCAATGGCAATCATGCCTAAACCACCGGCATTGGGCGTATGGGAGTCGGTACCGATCATCATACCGCCGGGGAAGGCGTAATTTTCCAGTACTACCTGGTGAATGATACCAGCTCCGGGTTTCCAGAAACCGATACCGTATTTATTGGAAATAGAAGCCAGAAATTCGTATACTTCTTTATTTACTTCGTTAGCGGTTTTCAGATCTTCCTGAGCGCCGGTTTTGGCCTGAATCAGGTGGTCACAATGCACTGTAGAAGGAACAGCCACTTTTGCACGTCCGCAGGTCATAAACTGCAATAATGCCATTTGTGCGGTTGCATCCTGCATCGCAACACGGTCGGGCGTGAAATCTACGTAATCAACCCCGCGCTCATGTGCTTTTTCTGTGGGAACGAACAGGTGGGAATATAATATCTTTTCTGCTAATGTAAGGGGACGGCCTACCAGTTTACGCGCTTCAGCTACCTTTTCGGGCATTGCGGCGTAAACCTTTTTAATTAAGTCCAGATCAAAAACCATGATTTTTCGTTTAAGAAGTGATCAAACGTATAAAAAAGTTTGGCAAAGTTACCTAAAAAATGGGTTGATAGGGATTCAATACTTGCACAATTTTCCTGAATGTTTTAATTTAGTGGCATGAACCGGTTCAGACAATTTATAGAATGGCAGGCATTTGGCGTTTGCACCGCTATTGGCGAACGATTGGGCATCGCCACATCCCGCATTCGTACCTGGTTTATCTATGTATCCTTTCTGACTATGGGGTCTCCCCTCATTATTTATTTTATTCTTGCATTCTGGATGAATATTAAACGGTACATTTGGTCACTGCGCCGCAACCCCCTGAAATATGAATAATACCTTTTGACTCCACATACAGTTTCCCCGTAGCCTATTACTGGTATAGATTTTATTATCATTTTGATCTGTGCGTGTACAGACCAATAAATAAGGCTCTGTGTTTGAATTTGAATATAGTGATACCAACTACGAACAATTGGTGCATGCCATGGGTGCTGCGTTAAAGGTTCCCATGCAAAACGACCATTTGTTATTTCCCGAAGCCATTGGCGCCGGCACCTTACGCCACGTTCATGTGCCTAATGGCCTGCATGCGTATCTGATAGATTGTACCTGGCATCAGGACTGGCATATTCACGCCAGAACTTCGGCAGAAGAATTTTACACCCTTCGCTTTGATGAGCTTACCATTCCCGATTCACTTACCATTTGTATTGGCGATGAAAAATTACGGGAAAAGAACACCAGCAAGGCATTTGCTTACCTTACCAGTTCGCATTATAACTGGTCGTATGAAGGAACGGAAGGCTGCACCTACAAAGGTGTGAATATTGTTTTCAGCAAGAAATGGCTGGCGCAGTATTTTGATGTGGCCCGGGTTGATGAAGTATTATCATCGTATGTATCACTGAAAGCCGAAAGCATTAATATAGAACCGCTCGATGCCCGGTACCGCCGGTGGATGAAAACCATTTGCCATGTTGAAGAAAGCAATCCACTTCGCAAAACCATTCTGCAAAACCGCATGATGCTGCTGATAGAACGGTTCTTCAATAGTTTGTTCGAAAAAATGAGCAACCCCGCTTATCGCCTGCCACTTACCCATGATGACATTGCCCGCGTAATGCATATTGAACGGTTGTTAACAAAGAATGTTTTGCAAACGCCGCCCTCCATACAACAACTGGCTAAAATTGCCGCCATCAGCGAATCAAAGCTGAAGAAAGATTTTAAAACCATGTACAGTTTCCCCATCTATGAATACTTTCAAAAGGCCCGCATGCATGCTGCGCAGGACAAACTTTTAACGGGTAAATTTTCGGTAAAAGAAGTAGCCATGGAACTGGGTTATAGCAACCTGAGCAACTTCACCATTGCCTTTAAAAAGGAATTCGGCATCCTGCCCAGTCAGCTACTTACTCCTAAAAAGCTTTCTGATTAACTGTGGATGTGACATTAAAGTCAACCATGTTAAGGAATTATTACTTTTTGCAGTTACTGATATGACTATATTAGGTTACGCATAGTAAAAGTCCGGTACAATTTTTCTTGTAAATACCCTCAATAAATATTAGAGCCCCCGTTTTTTAATCCAATATTCACATGCTAAAAAATGTGTATAATTATTTTATCGCATTGCAATGCCTTTGAATGACAGAGACTTATAGCTCCCTTGTGGAGCTTTTTTCATATTATGATTTTGTGTGTGGTATAATTTTAGTGATATTGCGAACGAATTAAATAATTCACCACTATGAAATCCAATTTTATCTCAACCCTGTTCCTTGGGTTACTGTTTACCTGTTCCCTGAATTCCTGTTCCAAAAATGATTCGCAAGAGAAATCCAGATTACAAGTTCGGTTAACTGACGATCCTGCTGCCTACGATGCGGTTAATATCGACGTCCAGGATGTGCAGATCAATGTAACCGGCGATGACGACAAAGGCTGGCAATCGCTACCAGGCGTAAAAAAAGGTATTTACAATATCCTTGACCTGGTAAATGGCAAAGAC
>JAJKIL010000291.1 GCA_021154515.1 Niastella sp.
CCGGCTGGTTTTCTTCGTTGGTAAGCTCCGCACCCAGGAATAACTGTTTCGACACTTCATAACCGGCGCCAAACTGATACACGGAGGCCAGCTTTTCTCCATTATGATTACGAAAATGCCCACCCACGGGATTTATGAGGTGAAAACCGGTAACAACGGTTGAAGTGACCTGCCACTGGCTGCCTACTTCAAACCCAATTGCGGCATCATTGCCATACCCAGCGATGTGCATCATATTATAATTACACTGGATGCCCAGGTTTACCCGCCCCAGGTTCTTGCCATAGGCAAGCCCCACCTGGCTTTCATTAAAATCGCTAAACCCAGCATATTGCATGGTAATGCCTACCCCACCCCGGTTTACCGGCGTGGCGGCAGTGGCCATATACAGGGATAGCGCCTTCAACCCATATTTTTGTTCGGCATAAGCACCCGCACTTGTTCTGGAAATATTACCCAGTGCAGCCTGATTGGCTAAGAAGGAAAACGATTGGGTAAACTGATGGCTGTAAGCGCCCAGACCGGTATACAATGTACCCGGTGAGTAATGTATTGACTGGCCATAGACCAGGCAAGGGATAAGAAATAATGGCAATAACAGGTTTCTCAAAACAGCAAGCTTTTAAGAATCAGGCAATAAACATATTTAAATATTGCTGATATAACAAATTTTTTATTCAGGTTAGGGCAACTTGGCGCAGTACTTTACCTTTGCGCCATGAAAATTTTAGACGGGCAGCTTGTATCGCAGGCAACAAAGGACGAATTGAAAATTAAAGTGGCTCAATTGGTAGCGGAAGGGAAAAAAGTACCGCATCTGGCCGCCGTATTGGTGGGTAACAATGGAGCCAGTGAAACCTATGTTGGTTCTAAAGTAAGAACCTGTGAAGAGATCGGATTTCATTCTACTCTCATTCGCCTCGAAGACAACATTACCGAATACAAATTACTGGAAGCCATTGAAAAGTTGAACGACAATCCCGATGTGGATGGTATTCTGGTACAATTGCCTTTGCCTAAACATATTTCTGATGAAAAAGTGATCAACGCCATTGACCCCTCCAAAGATGTGGATGGTTTTCACCCTGTGAGTGTAGGTAAAATGGTGCAGGGTCTTCCTACTTTTATTCCCGCCACCCCGCACGGCATTATGCTGATGCTGGAACACTATAAAATAGATACCAAAGGCAAACATGCCGTTGTTATCGGCCGCAGTAATATTGTGGGCCGCCCCATGAGCATACTGCTGAGCGCCAATACCAACCCTGGTAATTGCACGGTTACCATTTGCCATTCAGCCACGAAAAATTTAAAAGAACTGTGTCTGCAAGCCGATATTATTGTGGCCGCCTTAGGCAAGCCTGAATTTGTTACGGCAGATATGGTGAAGGATGGCGCTATAGTAATTGACGTTGGTATTACCCGGGTTGCCGATGCTACTAAAAAAAGAGGCTATGCATTAAAAGGCGATGTGCAGTTCGATACTGTTTCGCCCAAATGCTCCTGGATAACGCCGGTGCCAGGCGGTGTTGGCCCTATGACCATTGCCGCGCTGATGAAAAATACTTACAAGGCCTGCATAGACAAGAACTAGAAAAACGCTTATATAATAACATACTGGTGTGCTAAGAGCGCATTAAGTAACTTTGTACCTATGGTATCTACTCACCCCGCTATACAATATCCTGTAATGGAAGCCTTCTACACCTTGCAAGGCGAAGGCTATCACCAGGGAAAAGCAGCTTATTTTGTTCGCCTGGGCGGATGTGATGTGGGCTGCGTGTGGTGCGATGTTAAGGACAGTTGGGAAGCCGGCAAACACCCGCTGCAATCAATTGATGCCATTGTTGCCGGCGCCAGTGCATTTCCCGGCCGAATGGCCATCGTTACCGGGGGCGAACCGTTGATGCATAATCTCGATGCACTGACCGATGCCCTGCATGCTGCCGGCTTTGCCACCAATATTGAAACCTCCGGCGCCTGGCCGGTTAGCGGTTCCTGGGACTGGATCTGCTTATCGCCTAAGAAATTCAAAGCCCCGCTTCCTGAAATATTGCCTCTTGCCAACGAATTGAAAGTGGTGATCTTTAACAAAAGCGATTTTGAATGGGCTGAAAAATATGCCGCCCTTGTTTCACCTTCCTGTAAATTATTCCTTCAACCTGAATGGAGTAAATCGGCGATTGTAACCCCGCTTATCATCGACTACATCAAAGACAATCCGCGGTGGGAGTTCTCGCTTCAATTACACAAATATATTCATGTGCCTTAATGGGCATTTATAACGCTTTCTTTATATACTTTTTGGCCGGAATTATCGTCTGGTAGGGTGTGATTTTTTATCTTTAATTTTCAAAATTGGAATGATTTTGATGATAGTTGACGTTTCACGTTCACGATAAACACTTCAGATGATTAAGAAATTAATTACAATATCCATTTGCGCCACGCTTTTCTGTTTAACAGCGCAGGCACAATATGACCCTGATAAAGTGAATAAAAAGGCGAAAGCCCTTTTTGAAAAAGCCTATGGCATCGCCATGAATGGCAATTATGCAGAAAGTATTAAAACCCTGCAGGATGCTATTAAAATAGAACCCCGCTACATGGAAGCTTACTTATCTATTGCGGGTTTGTATTTTGAACAGAAGAAATATCAAAACGCCATCGAGAATTACGAAAAAGCAAAGGGAATAGATAGCAGCTGGTTTAAAGAATACAACCTGCCCTACTCTATTAACCTGGCCGGAGTGGGTGAATTTCAAAAAGCGTTAAAGGCAATAGATGAGTTTTTATCGGTTCCTAACATCAATGCGCAAAGCAAGAAGGCTGCTGACTACCGCCGTAAAACCTATCAGTTTGCGATCGATTACAGCAACCAACACCCTGCAGGCAATTACAAGTTTGCGCCTCAGAATATGGGCGATAGCATCAACAGTGATCAGCTCGAGTATTTTCCCACATTTACCATCGATGATGCGGATTTTATTTTTACCCGCCGGGTAAATGGCAATGAAGAGTTTTACGAATCTCATTTTGTGAACGGTCACTGGACAAAAGCAGTTCCTTTACCTGGCGACATCAACTCGAACCTGAACGAAGGCGCGTCGAATATTTCACAGGATGGTCAATGGCTCATATTCACTGGTTGTAATTTCCCCTATGGTTATGGCAGCTGCGATCTGTATATTTCTTACTTAACCCCTCAGGGTTGGAGCAAACCCGAGAATATGGGCAACCGCATCAATACGGAGTCCTGGGAATCGGCGCCCAGCCTGTCGCCCGATAAACGCGATCTGTATTTTGCCAGCGGCCGCCCGGGTGGTTACGGCGGCCAGGACCTGTATGTAACCCACCAGCTGGCCAATGGCCGCTGGAGCGATCCTGAGAACCTTGGGCCTGAAATAAATACTATCGGCGATGAGAGTGCGCCTTATATTCATGCCGATAACCAAACCCTTTATTTTACGTCGGGTGGCCACCTGGGTTATGGCGGCACCGACCTGTTCATGGCAAAAAAACAGGGCAAGAGCTGGAGCAAACCCTTAAATCTTGGCTATCCCATCAATACCATTGAAAACGAAGGCAGCCTGGTAGTAGCGGCCGATGGTAAAACCGCTTATTATACCAGCGACCGCAGCGATACCCGCGGTGGTCTTGACCTGTACTCTTTTGAACTGCGTGAAGATGCCCGCCCGGCCAGAACGTTGTGGGTAAAAGGAAAAGTATTTGACAAAAAAACATTGAAAGGATTGCCTTCCGGGGTTGAACTAACTGACCTGGGCACCCGCGATGTAATAAGCCGGGTGCAAACCGATGCAACAGGTAATTACCTGATTACTTTACCTGTAGGTAAAGACTATGCGTTCAATGTAAAACGCCGGGGGTACCTGTTCTTCTCAGAAAACTTTTCATTGAGCCAGAAAACACCTGATAGTACATACAACATCGACATTCCTTTACAACCCATTGAAGCCAATGCGAGCGTTGTGTTAAAGAATATCTTTTTTGAATCGGGTAAGTTTGATCTGAAACCCGAATCAACCATTGAACTGGATAATATTTTCCAGTTAATGAAAGAAAACCCCACCCTTAAAATACAGATCAGCGGTCATACTGATAATGTTGGTAAAGCAGCCGATAATATGGCGCTCTCCAATAACCGCGCGCAGGCTGTAGTGAAATACCTGGTAAGCAAAGGCATTGAACAGGCACGCCTCACCTTTAAAGGTTATGGTGCTACACAACCTGTTGCAAATAATACCAGTGAAACAGGCAGGGCACAAAATAGAAGAACCGAATTGCAGGTTATTAGTCAATAAGTAATAACCAATCTATAGCTAGTTAACTGGCCTCAGTACAAAATTGAACTGTACTGAGGCCTTTTTATTACTGTATAATTCTCGAAAAGAAGGATTAAATTTGTTTAGATTTGCGTATTGCAAATTGCCTATTGCATATTGATCCTGCTATGATTAACGATCTGCTATACCAGCTGGCATTAACACACGTGCCTCAAATTGGCTGCGTACATGCCAAATTACTCATTGAGCAATTTCATTCTGCCGAAGCTATATTCAAAGCAAGCATTACCCAACTCGAAAAAACCGAAGGCATAGGAACCGTGCGCGCCCAGCACATAAAACAGTTCAGGGATTTTGCCAAACTTGAAAAAGAGCTCGATTTCATAGAGAAATACAAAGTAAAACCGCTGTTCCTTACTCACCCCGAATACCCGCAACGGTTATTACATTGTTACGATTCCCCCACCATGTTGTTTTACCGCGGTAATGCAAACCTTAATGCACCACGTATAGTAGCTGTTATAGGCACCCGTATTAATTCGCCTTATGGTAAACAGCTCACCGAAAACCTGGTGCAAACACTGGCCCAATATAATGCGCTTGTTGTAAGCGGGCTGGCTTTTGGCATCGATGCTATTGCCCACAAGGCTGCGCTTAAACATCATGCACCTACTGTAGGTGTGCTGGCGCATGGCCTCGATTGCCTGTATCCCACAGAACATACCAACCTGGCAAAAGAAATGATACAACAGGGCGGAGGCTTAATAACAGAATTCTGCAGCGATATTACCGCTGAAAAACACCATTTCCCCATCCGCAATCGTATTGTTGCCGGCATGTGCGATGCCGTAGTAGTCGTTGAAACCGGCACAAAGGGCGGCAGCATGATCACCGCCGAGCTGGCCAATGGCTACAACCGCGATGTATTTGCCTATCCCGGGAGGGTAGCCGATGCCAAAAGTGCAGGTTGTAACTCGCTTATTAAAAACAATAAGGCAATTTTGCTCACGAATGCACAGGAATTGGCAGAAGCCCTTGGCTGGAACGAACCTCCACGCAAAAATTCCCTGCCCCAAAAGGAGCTCTTTGTCAATTTAAATGCCGAAGAACAAGCCCTGGTTGCCATGCTAAGCGAAAAAAAGCCGGTACACATCGATGAATTAAATCTGAAATGCGGGCTTAGCACCAGTTCGCTGGTCACCGCCGTACTCAGCCTCGAAATGCAAAATATTGTTCAGGCGCTGCCGGGTAAAATGTACCAACTAGTGTAGCAAATGAGCCTTAAACACTGACAACCAACAAACTTGGTATCCTGCAAAAGGTAATAAGGGCCAATTACATGGTCCATTTCCCCCATATAATGAAATGGTGCTTAAAATACCCGACTATTGCCTGCAAACCATTGACATATACCACTGTCAACTGCCCGCTTTTTCTTACCTTTGACGTCCCTGTCAAATTGGCTCGCTACCAAAGTGTAGCATTCTTTTTGACCAGCTTTAAATTTGTAATTTTTTAAAATAATTAACCGCTATATCATGTTAGGTTTTCTGTCAAAAATGTTCGGGGGAAGCAAGTCGGAGAAAGACATTAATGTAATTCGTCCGGTTGTAGACCAGATCAATAAACACTTTACCGCTTACCAGTCGCTATCTAACGATCAATTGCGCAATAAAACCCAGGAATTCAAAACACGCATAAAAGCCCACCTGGAAAAAATTGACAGTGAAATAGCCAGCTTAAATAAACAGGCAGAAGAAATGCCTTTTAGCGATATCGTAGGAAAGGACGCTATTTACCAACAGGTAGACGCCCTGATAAAAGATCGTGATAAGCAAATTGAGGAAGTACTGAAAGAAATTCACCCCGAAGCATTCGCCGTGGTGAAGGAAACAGCCCGCCGCTTCAAGGAAAACCCTGAAATGGTAGCCACTGCAACCGACCTCGATCGCGAACTGAGTGTAAAAAAAGAATACGTTACCATACAGGGCAATAATTCCATTTTCAAAAACAGCTGGACTGCCGGTGGCAATACCATCACCTGGAACATGGTGCACTATGATGTGCAGCTGATCGGTGGTTCGGTATTGCATCAGGGTAAAATTTCAGAAATGGCAACCGGTGAAGGTAAAACCCTGGTTTCTACCCTGCCGGCTTACCTGAACGCACTGGCTGGGGAAGGTGTTCACATTGTAACCGTGAACGACTACCTGGCAAGACGTGACTCTGAGTGGAACGGAACTATTTTCGAATGGCTGGGTCTCACCGTTGACTGCATAGACAAACACCAACCTAACAGTGCTGAAAGAAGACAAGCCTACCAGGCCGATATTACTTACGGAACCAATAACGAATTTGGTTTCGATTATCTGCGCGATAACATGGTGCACACTCCTGAAGAAATGGTGCAACGCAAACACCATTTCGCCATGGTGGATGAGGTCGATAGCGTATTGATCGATGATGCGCGTACCCCTTTGATCATTTCGGGCCCGGTACCTCGTGGCGAAGATCAACAATACCATATTTTACGCGATCGCGTACGCAACCTGTTTGAAATGCAAAGACAGGTAGTGAACAAGAATTTGATCGATGCTAAGAAGCTGTTTGAAGGTGGTGACGACGATCCAAAAACAGGTGGTTTGGCATTAATGCGCGCTTTTCGCGGTTTGCCCAAACACAGCGCCCTTATCAAGTTCCTGAGCGAACCCGGTACAAGAGTAAAACTGCAAAAGGCAGAGAACTATTACCTGGCCGATCAGCAGAAACAAATGCCGGTTGTTGATGAAGAGCTGTTCTTTCACATAGATGAAAAAAACAACTCTGTTGATTTAACCGATAAAGGTATTCAGGCCATCACCCGTTCTGGTGAAGACCCGGATTTTTTCGTGCTTCCTGACATTGGCGTTCACCTGGCAGAAATTGATAAGAGCGAAATTGATCCGGAAGAAAAACTGCAACGCAAAGAAGCAATCCTTAATGAATATACCATCAAGGCCGATCGTATTCACACGGTGCAACAACTGCTGAAAGCATACACGTTGTTCGATAAAGATGTGGAATACGTAGTAATGGATGGTCAGGTTAAGATCGTAGATGAACAAACCGGTCGTATTCTCGATGGTCGCCGTTACAGCGATGGTTTACACCAGGCCATTGAAGCCAAGGAAAACGTGAAGATCGAAGCTGCTACTCAAACCTACGCTACTATTACCTTACAGAACTTCTTCCGGATGTATCACAAACTGGCTGGTATGACGGGTACAGCGGTAACCGAAGCAGCTGAGTTCTGGGATATTTACAAACTGGATGTAGTAACCGTTCCAACAAACGTTGCTGCGGTGCGTAAAGACCAGGAAGACCTCGTTTACAAAACCAAGCGTGAAAAATACAAGGCCGTAATTGACGAAATAGAAAATCTCCGCGCTGCTGGCCGGCCTGTACTGGTTGGTACTACCAACGTGGAAGTGAGTGAATTGCTGAGCAAGATGCTGAGCGGTAAAAAGATCCCGCACAACGTATTAAACGCCAAACAACACGCCCGTGAGGCACAGGTAGTACAGGAAGCCGGTTTGGCTGGGGCTGTTACCATTGCCACCAACATGGCCGGTCGTGGTACCGACATTAAGCTCGGACCCGGCGTAAAAGAAGCAGGTGGTTTGGCCATCATTGGTACTGAACGTCACGAAAGCCGTCGTGTTGACCGCCAGTTGCGTGGTCGTGCCGGCCGTCAGGGCGACCCCGGTACCACTCAATTCTATGTATCACTCGAAGATGACCTGATGCGTTTGTTTGGTAGTGAGCGTATAGCCAGCATCATGGACCGCTTTGGTTACAAAGAAGGTGAAGTGATCCAGCACAGCATGATCACTAAGAGCATCGAGCGCGCACAAAAGAAAGTTGAAGAAAACAACTTCGGTATTCGTAAGCGTTTGCTCGAATACGATGACGTAATGAACAAACAACGTAATGTAGTTTACAAAAAACGTAGCCACGCGTTGTTTGGCGACCGTCTGGCGCTTGACCTCGATAATGCCTTCTATATTGTTGCTGAAGGATTGGTGAATTCATTCCAGGAGCAAAGCGATTACGAAGGATTCAAGCTGGCAGCTATTGTGAACTTTGGTATCGACAGCGCCATTACCCAGGAAGAATTTGAAAAATCCAAAGCCAACGACCTCGCTGAAAAATTATACCAGGAAGCTGTTGGCCGTTATCAGCATAAAACGGAAGAGCTGCAAAAGCAGGCAGTACCGGTATTTCAGGACATCCGTACCAAACAAGGAAGCCATATTGAAAATGTGGTGGTTCCTTTCAGTGATAACAAAAAAGGCTTACAGGTATTGGCCGGCCTTAACAAAACGCTTGAAACAAATGGCCGTGAGCTGATCAGCGCACTGGAAAGACAGATCACGCTGGCTGTTATTGACGAGGCCTGGAAAGAGCACCTGCGGGCGATGGATGACCTGAAACAAAGCGTACAAACAGCTTACCTGGAACAAAAAGATCCGCTGATCATTTACAAGATCTCTGCTTACGATCAGTTCAAACAAATGGACAGTGATGTAAACAAAGATATCATCAGCTTCCTATGCCATGCAGGTATACCTGTTGAACAACAAAATCCTCAGCAGATCCGTGAAGGTCATGAACAAAAGACCGATATGAGCCGCATGCGCGCTAATAAAGAAGAAATTGATGCCCGTGGTGAAGATTATGCAGCGAATGAAAATGACCAGTTCAGTGATGAACCCATAAAGCATGAACCGGTTCGCGTAGGCCCCAAGGTTGGCCGTAACGATCCCTGTCCTTGCGGAAGTGGTAAAAAGTTCAAGAACTGCCATGGCGCAGGATTGTAAGAGAAAGATCAAATAA
>JAJKIL010000292.1 GCA_021154515.1 Niastella sp.
ATGCCCACATTGCGGTTTTTGTGCGGCCGGCCACTTTTAAATAAAAGGTGGCGCAGAAGATCTCAAAATTACCGGAGGTAAGCTTTCTCGCCATGACATCGGGCGATTATGACCTTGAAGTCGATGTCATGTGCCGCGACAATGATCACCTGGTGCAGTTTATCAATGAGATCTCAAAATTTGAAGGCGTATATCAAACCAAAACTACGCTGTACTTCAAAGTGTACAAGTACGCCCAACCTGACCTGAACTTATTAAAATAGACTGCTCCCTATCCAGCCATCCTTCCTTTTTTACCCGCCTTTTACTCTTCATCCAAATTTTACGGGCGAAACAGGTATTTAACAATAAAGGAACATTTGTGATACCAATACGATACAAACCCGATCCAGATATGCTACTCACCAGGCTTATTCTTTGCCCGGATTTTGCTAACTTTAAAAGAAACCGGCTTTTCCATTGATCAAATTCATTCTCAATAATGCAGCTATTGCCACGAGTCTGCCCCCAGGCATGGTGCTGCTTGACTTCGTGCGGTATCACCAGCATTTGACAGGCACCAAAGTGGGCTGTAATGAAGGCGACTGTGGCGCCTGTACTATGTTGGTGGGTGAACTGAAAGACAATGAATTGCGTTACCGGTCCCTCACCAGCTGCCTCACTCCTTTAGGCAATGTGCACGGTAAACACGTGGTAACCATCGAAGGGTTGAATATGGAAGGATTGAATCCCATTCAACAGGCTATGTATGATGAATCGGCCACCCAATGCGGTTTTTGCACCCCAGGGTTTGTGGTATCCCTTGCAGGCTTTTGTTTAAGCGGCCAGAGCGCCACCCCACAAAATGCCATTGCTGCGGTTGACGGGAATATCTGCCGTTGCACCGGGTATAAATCCATTGAACGGGCAGCCGTCAAAGTAGCGCAATTAATGCAGGCAAGACAAGACACAGAACCTGTGTCGTTTGTTTCAGACAATCATATTTTGCCAGACTGGTTTGCCGGTATTAAACAGCGGTTACATTTATTACGAACCGAATTGAACGGACAACTTCACCCAACCGATGCCAGGGAATGGGTAAGCGGCGGAACGGACGTATACGTGAAAAAGCACGATATCATGAAAGAAACACCCATCCGCTTTCTGTTCAATGATTCAAACCTGAAAGGAATTTCTCAACAAGGTAACCGGTGTATCATTGGTGCTGCGGCAACGGTGACTGATCTGTATGAATCGCCGATTATGCAGCAACACTTTCCACGCCTGGCCGATCATATAAAACTGGTTTCTTCTACCCCTATCCGTAATATTGCTACAGTTGGCGGCAATTTGATCAACGCCTCCCCCATCGGGGATCTCACAATATTTTTACTGGCGCTGGATGCCACATTAGTATTCACAAATGACGAACAACAAAGGGAGTTACCACTCAGGCAATTGTATAAAGGGTATAAAAAATTAGACAGGCAGGCTGATGAACAACTGGCGGCTGTTTCATTTGAATTGCCCGGCCGCAATATGCACTTCAATTTTGAAAAAGTAAGCAAACGCACCAATCTGGATATTGCCAGCGTAAATTCCGCCTGCTGTTGCGTTATAGAAAATGAGCAAATCCGTGACATTCGGATTTCAGCTGGGGGTGTGGCGCCCGTGCCAAAACTGCTTGAACAAACAAATGCCTTTTTAAAAGGACAGCCAGTTAATGATACAACCATCAACCAGGCCATCACAATTGCTCAATCAGAAATTACACCCATCAGTGATGCCCGCGGAACTGAAGCATATAAGCGATTGCTTTTGGGCCAGTTGATAAAAGCCCATTTTATGATGGTTTCGCAAAACAGTGTTCATTAATCATTACGCGTTATGAAAAATATCGATGCCTATACACACCTGCGGGGTGAATCCATTTACCTGGACGATATTCCGCTGATCCAGGGTACTTTGTTCGGCGCCTCGTTTGGGTCGCCGGTGGCGCATGGCGTCATTACCAGTCTGGATACCAGTGATGCAGCTGCCTTGCCCGGTATTGTTCGCATCTTTACTCATAAAGATATAACCGGTGAAAACCAGATTGGTGGCATTGTACCCGATGAGCCCTTACTGGCCGATCATGAAGTGCATTTTTGCGGTATGCCCGTTGCTTTTGTTGTGGCCGAATCAATTGACGCAGCCCGTGCCGCAGTAAAAAAAATAAAAGTAACTATTGACCCATTACCGGTGATCACCGATCCGCGGGAAGCAAAGGCTTTGGAAGAACTCATCATTCCCCCACGCACTTTTCAATTAGGCAATATCAATGAAGCCTGGTCACAGTGTACGCATATTTTTGAAGGTCGCGCCGATACCAACGGACAGGAACATTTGTATATTGAAACACAAGGGGCCTATGCGGTTCCGCAGGAACAGCATGCCATCAAAGTATATTCCTCCACCCAGGGGCCAACCGCTGTACAACGCGCCGTTAGCCGTGTACTGGGATTGCCCATGCACCAGGTAGAAGTGGAAGTAAACAGATTGGGGGGCGGTTTTGGCGGCAAGGAAGATCAGGCGAACACCTGGGCAGCGCTGTGTGCACTGGCAGCACATCATTTAAAACGGCCGGTTAAATATTCGTTGCATCGCATGGAAGATATGGCCATGACGGGTAAGCGCCATCCTTATTCCGCCGACTTCAGGATTGGGTTGAACCAGGAACTGAAGATCATCGCATATGAAGTAACGTTTTACCAGAATGCCGGCGCTGCTGCTGACCTGTCGCCCGCTGTAATGGAACGCACGTTGTTCCATTGCACCAACTCTTATTTTATTCCAAACGTAAAAGCAACCGCCTATAGCTGCAGAACGCATTTACCACCCAACACCGCCTTTCGTGGTTTTGGCGGACCGCAAGGCATGTTTATGATAGAATCAGCGATTGCAAAGGCTGCAGAAACATTGGGAGTAGCAGCTTCTGTTATTCAGGAGAGGAACCTGTTGCAAACCGGTGATGAATTTCCTTACGGACAAAAAGCGCAAAATGAAGCGCCTGAATGCTGGCACAAAGCCACTGCTTTGTACAACCTCACAGCCCTGCGCAAAGAAGCAGACGCATTCAATGCTGCTAATAAATGGTATAAAAAAGGTCTTGCATGCATGCCGGTTTGTTTTGGCATCTCATTCACCAAAACATTGATGAACCAGGCCAGGTCATTGGTGCATGTGTATACCGATGGCAGCGTAGGCATTACTACCGGCGCTGTTGAAATGGGTCAGGGTGTGAATACCAAGATCCTGCAGGTAGCAGCTACTATTTTTTCCATTCATCCCAACAAGATCAAAATTCATACAACCAATACGTTTAAAATTGCCAACACTTCTCCTTCAGCAGCCAGCGCCACCGCCGACCTGAATGGGAAAGCTACCTTACTGGCTTGCACCGCCATTGCCAACAGGTTGAAAAAAATGGTGGCAGAAGAACTGAATGTAGGGCAAGATGCCATCACCCTACAGGATGAGTTTGTTTGGGTGAACGGCCAAAAAACTGATCGTGACTGGAAATCGCTGGTAATGGCCGGACATATAAAAAGAATTGGCTTGTCGGAACACGCGCACTACGCCACACCCGAGATCCATTTTGACGCCACAAAAGAAAAGGGTCATCCATTTTCCTATCACGTTTATGGAACGGCGCTTATTGGGGTAACTGTAGATTGTATTCGCGGGACATATACAGTTGACACCGTTAAAGTGGTACATGACTTTGGTTCCAGTATGAACACGGCCGTTGACCTTGGACAAATAGAAGGCGGCATCGTTCAGGGCATCGGTTGGATGACGATGGAAGAAGTGGTGTATGACAAAGAAGGGCGGCTGCGTTCCAATGCTTTATCTACTTACAAAGTACCGGATATATACTCTGTACCAAAAGAGATAGCCATCGATTTCCTACAAACGCCGCATGATAATCTTGCCATCTTCAGGTCTAAGGCTGTGGGTGAACCACCGCTGATGTACGGTATTGGCGCTTATTTCGCATTACGCAATGCGGTCCGCGCCTTTAATAAAAACGGGCATTTCCCTTATGACGCACCAATGACACCCGAAAAAGTATTGATGGCCTTATATGCAACCGAACAAGAAGGAACCAGTCAACCACATGAAGAAACAAGTAAACATCTGGCAGTTGATAAATAAAAGCCTGCAACAACAGGTACCGGTGATGTTGTTGTATGTGCTGCAAAGTGAAGGGAGCAGTCCGGGCCGCCGGGGTTTCTTTATGGCGGTAAATGCAGCCGGAGAAACGGAAGGTTCCATTGGGGGTGGCATTATGGAACATAAGTTTATAGAACTGGCGAAGGACAAACTAAACACTGCCCAGGAAACACTTCCTGCCATCAGAAAACAGGTCCATAACAAATCCGCTCCCGCCAATCAAAGCGGTATGATCTGTTCAGGAGAACAAACCATTTGGGTCTACCCGGTTCCTGCATCAGCTATCAATACCATTCAATGTATTATTGCCAGTCTGGAACAAAATAAGAACGGCACCTTACAATTATCGCCCGCCGGTCTGCAATTCACACCCGACATCCCCGATACCGATTTTTATTTCTCCATGACGTCAGAAACAGATTGGCTTTACCGTGAAAAGACAGGCTATAAAAATCATTTACATGTTATCGGCGCCGGACATTGTGCATTAGCGCTTTGCCGCCTGATGCAGAGCATGGAGTTTTACATTCATTTGTACGATGATCGATCCAGCTTAAAAACGTTTTTAGAGAACGAGTATGCCCATGAAAAAAAAATAATTACAGATTATACTGAACTGGATGAATTGATTTCCGGAGGGAACCACCAATACATAGTTGTGATGACGGTTGGTTATCGCACCGATGATGTAGTAATAAGAACGCTGTGGAAAAAGCAATTCAGATACGTTGGTTTACTGGGTAGTAAAAGCAAGATAGAAAAGATGTTTACCGATTACCGGGCCGAAGGAGTGCCCGATTCTGTACTGCAACCTATACATGCACCTGTTGGCATTGCCATTCATAGTGAAACCCCGGAAGAGATTGCCATTAGTATTGCGGCAGAGATTATTCGGGAGAA
>JAJKIL010000293.1 GCA_021154515.1 Niastella sp.
ATAATTTCATTTGCTCAACACCAACCTGTTGTTGATCGTTGTTATACTTTACTTTCAGCTTTTCAATCTCAGGTCTTAACGCCTTCATTTTAGCACCGCTCAGGTAACTGGTATATACCAGCGGAGATGTGAACAGGCGAATGAATAACGTCAGCAACAAAATGGCGATCCCCAAACTGCCGATAAAGCTTCTAAAGAAGCCAAACACCGGCATCACAATGTACTTGTTGATGGGACGCACAAAAGCGTACATATCACGACCCAGGTTTACGATCTTGTCCATTTCAGGAACCTGGTCTTTATGCTTGCGCAGGATACCATAGTCATTGGGACCGTAATACAATCTCAAAGGAATAGAGACATTTGGTCCTAATGGCACTTTTGTTTGCAGCGTGGTAGTTACTTCTGCTACTTTGCTGGTAGTGTCGTTCTGGTTCTTGATGAACTTAACGTCACCGGAAGTGAATTTGTCCTTCGCTGCTATAATAGATGTATTAAAGAATTGCTGGGAAGCGCTAACCCATTGTACTGGTTTTCCCAGTGTACGGGCCGATTTGGTTTGCATGTAATCAAAGCCATCTTCATCATAAAAACAAACCGTGGTCTGATTGCGTTCGTACACCACATCTGTTTCGTGTTGGCTAGGCTCATTCTGCCAGATCAGGTTGAAATTGCCCTGGGTGAGCATTTTATCGGCGCCGCTCAACTGCACGTCCCAATCGATCAGGTAATCATTGGGGTGTACCGTGAACTGGTGCGTAACATTTCCTTTGCCCGGAACAGGCGCCTGGTAAATGATGGTTTGACTGTTATCGGCATTTTTTACCACTTTGGGGTCCATGAAATACAGATCGGAAACCTATGCGGAACCATTGCTGGTAGTAATGCCATAAGAGATCTTATCGAACGCGGTATTATTCAATACCACCGGAGCTTTACTATTGAGCGATTTGTAGTTTTTAAGCTCAACCTGTTTAGGCTGACCGCCTTTATTGGTAAAACTGATCTTAACTACTTCATTTTCAATTACGGTCAAAGTTTCTACCCCGCGGGTTGCCAGCTCACCTGGTTGCACAGGCTGGTTGATGGTGGTGTCGGGTATTCTGGAAAAAGAATCCTTGATGTGATTTTGTACCTGGGCAACTGAATCTGTATAGTGTTGCTTTTTAGCCTCCAGCTCATGACTGTTTTTGGTAGAAATAAAAAGGTAAGTAAACAGTAAAAGCGCTAACAACACAAAGCCAATCACCGTATTGCGATCAAAATTCATTATACTACTAGTTTAGAAGAGGTGCAAAGATAGTTGGAAGTTGTAAGTTTTAAGCTATTAGTTAACGGTTCTGCATATTTATTACAGAATGTTAATAGATATACTGATAACAGCATATCTATTAACAATTTATAACTTTACACTTATCAATTAAGCCTTATATCATCTCGCTTTGGAGCAAAGGATTTTTTACGGTACTTTTTTGCTCGGCATACACTTTGGCTGCATTCACAAAATGTACAAACAGCGGGTGTGGGTTTTCTACCGTGCTCTTTAATTCAGGGTGGTATTGAACGCCAATAAAGAATGGATGGGCAGGCAGTTCAACGATCTCAACCAGCTGGTTCTCGATGTTCTTTCCACTGGCTACCATACCGGCTTCCTGATACTGGTTCAGGTAGCGGTTATTGAACTCCCAGCGGTGACGGTGCCGTTCGCTGATGGTTTTATTGTCATATATGTTACGGGCCAGACTTCCTTCCATGGTTTCGCATGAATAAGCGCCCAAACGCATGGTTCCGCCTTTTGACGTAATAGCTTTTTGCTCTTCCATCAGGTCAATAACCGGGTCTGGCGTATTCACGTTCATTTCGGTTGAATGGGCATCTTTCAATCCCATTACATTCCGTGCAAACTCAATGACCGCCATTTGCATTCCAAGGCAAATACCAAAGAATGGCAACTTGTTTTCACGGGCATATTTTACGGCTAAGATCTTTCCTTCAACGCCACGATGGCCAAAACCAGGCGCTACCAGCAACCCATCGAGGTTAGCCAGTTTCTCTCCTACATTTTCAGGCGTGATGAATTCACTGTGCACGTTTACGATCTGCACTTTGCATTCGTTCGAGGCGCCGGCATGTACAAAGGCTTCCAGGATTGATTTATAGGCATCCTGCAGCTCGATGTATTTACCAATAAGACCAACGGTTACCTGGCTCTTGGGGTATTTCAGCTTGTCCAGCACCTCTTTCCATTTTGCCAGATCAGGCTCGTGGAAACCATTTATGTTGAGTTTCTTTAAACAAATAACGTCCAGCTTCTCGCGCATCATGGCCAATGGCACTTCATAGATGGTAGGCGCATCGGCAGCTTCAATCACCGCTTCTGGTTTTACATTACAGAACAGCGCGATCTTACGACGCAGATCGGGTGTGAGGGTCTTTTCAGTACGACAAACGATGATGTCAGGATGTACTCCTTCCTGACTCATCATCTTAACACTATGTTGTGTTGGTTTTGTTTTTAATTCTTTGGCTGCCTTTAAATAAGGGATCAGCGTAAGGTGTATCACCACAGTATCTTCTTCGGGCAGTTCCCATTGCAACTGACGCAATGCTTCAATAAAGGGAAGACTTTCAATATCCCCTACTGTACCACCCAGCTCGGTAATAATAACATCGTATTTATTAGTATTGCCTAACAGCAGAATGCGGCGTTTGATCTCATCCGTAATGTGCGGAACAACCTGAACGGTTTTACCGAGATAAGCGCCCTCGCGCTCTTTGTTAATTACGGTTTGATAAATACGGCCGGTAGTTACGTTGTTCGATTGTGACGTAAAGATATTCAGGAAGCGTTCATAGTGACCGAGGTCAAGATCAGTTTCGGCGCCATCCTCCGTAACATAACATTCACCGTGCTCATATGGGTTGAGTGTGCCCGGATCGACGTTGATATACGGATCGAACTTTTGAATTGTTACCCTCAATCCCCTCGCCTGCAACAGTTTTGCCAGCGAGGCTGCAATTATCCCTTTTCCTAATGATGAAGTTACCCCACCGGTAACAAAAATATGCTTGGCCATAATAAATGGTGATTTTTACGTCTTCAATCTTTTTTACTGATAATCCTAGTCCACTATAATTTTGACCAGCGGAAACTTATACGCTTAACTAAAATTTAATTCCGGGAGGTCGTGCAAAGTTACGGCAAATAAGTGCGCCAGAAAAACCCGATTTTGAGGTGTGGAAAAACGGGCCACAACCTGTGAATTGTATTAAAAGAAGGTTAAAATCAATGCGTTACGTTTAAAAAGGGGGATTTTTAGGCGTTTCCGCCAAAAAAAAATCCTCCCGATACATCAGGAGGACAAAAATGTATAGTAGGGGTCAATTACTATTTAACTCTGGTAAGGGTCAGCGCTTTTAATTGATAGGGCGAACCAGCAACTGATTTTTTTACACTTAACATTTTAGTGCTATCAGGTTGATGATTCTTAGCAGAGTGTAAGAAAACGATCGCTGCTACTTCAACAAATAATATAAGAAAACTAAATTTCTCCTTTTTCATAATTAGTTTGGGTTATTGCCTATAGGGTACGGGGTATGCAAATTTTCAGAAGCAAAAGAACGAAAATTTTAGGTCATCTGCAAGAAACATATGCATTTTTAATATATCCGTAATATATACATGGTACTGTTACGCATATAATACAACGTAGTTTTTCCATATCGTATCTGTAACACAATCACTTATTCGCTTTTTTGCTGCGGATTAATTAATGTATAAACATAAATTATATATAACGCCCGCAGATTCTATTGTGCCTAACTATCCTTTTCAATCTTATCGTAGCTGGCAACAATACCTTTAATGAGGGATGAACTGAAACCCTGATGTTCCATTTCATTAAGCCCGGCAATAGTACAACCCTTGGGGGTAGTTACTTTATCGATCTCCTGTTCGGGATGTGATCCTTTCTTCAATAATAATTCTGCAGCGCCTTTTACTGTTTGCGCCGCTATTAAGCTGGCAGTAGCCGCATCGAAACCAATTTCAATCCCCCCCTGAATATTCGCCCGGATATACCGCATAGCGAACGCAGTACCACAAGCACCTAACACGGTGGCTGCATCCATCAGTTTCTCATCGATCCAAACTGCTTTGCCCAGTTGATTGAACAGGTCTTCAATAAAACCGATCTGATCGCGGTTCACCTCTTGCGAGGCAGACAAACAGGTCATGCTTTCCTGGATGGCAATCGCCGTATTGGGCATGGCCCTGATAACCGGAATTTTTAAGTCTACTGCTTTCAGCATATGCCTGATAGTGACACCCGTGATCACTGACACCAGCACCTGCTTTTCGGGATTCAACAATGCTTTCAGTTTGCCCAGAATATCATCAACCTGGAACGGTTTTACCGCCAGGAAGATCATATCAGCAAAACGAACAGCTTCTTCATTGTTATCACTCACCATTACGCCGCGCTTTTCCAGTGCCGCCAGCGTTTTAATATTCCGCTTGGTGATTAAAATATGTTCGGGCAGGGTAAAACCGCTGTTGATCAGGCCTTCTGCAATGGCAGTACCTAAATTACCTCCGCCTATGATAGCTATTTTCTTGTTCATAGAACTAATAGTAATTTCCTTTCACTAAATAATTACGCACGTAATCATCCACTCCATTTTCCAATGAATAGAATTCATCTTTATACCCGGCTTCTCTCAGCTTTTGCATATTCGCTTCGGTGAAATACTGGTATTTATCGCGAATGTCTTCGGGCATATCAATAAACTCGATCACCGGTTCTTTGTCCAGCCCTCTGAAGGTAGATCTCGCCAGGTCTTCAAAGCTGCGGGCTTTGCCGGTACCCAGGTTATATAAACCACTGGCTACTGCATGGCGATCCTTTTCAAATTGTTCCATTAACCAGTAGCAGATCTTCAGTACATCTTTCACATATACAAAGTCGCGCAACTGCTGGCCATCTTTAAAGCCTTCCTTGTGCGATTTGAACAACTTCACTTTGCCCGACTGGTTTATTTGTTTGAACGAATGCCAGATCACGCTGGCCATGCGGCCTTTGTGATATTCATTGGGACCGTACACATTAAAGAACTTCAACCCGGCCCAAAAAGGCGGCTGCGTAGTTTGTTCCAGCGCCCATTTATCAAACTCATTTTTTGAAACACCGTACGGATTCAATGGTTTCAATGCGTATACAACAGCATGGTCATCATTGTACCCTTCTTCTCCGGAACCATAAGTAGCCGCTGAAGATGCATATACTACCGGCACCTTGTTCTCTGTACAGTAATCCCAGATCTTCTGAGAATACTCCACGTTCAAATGCTGGTGGATGGAATAATCGAATTCGGTAGTATCGGTACGGGCGCCAATATGGAATATAAAGTCGATGGCAGGTTTATGTTCGGCCAGCCACTCAAAAAAATCTTCGCGCTCAATTTTCTCTTCGTATTGTTTGCCTTCGAGATTCTGCATCTTTTCAGACTCGGTACAACCCTCAACCAGGATCAGCCGGTTATAACCTCTTTCATCCAGAAAACCGATTAAACAACTTCCAATAAAGCCGGCAGCGCCCGTTACCTCTATGAT
>JAJKIL010000294.1 GCA_021154515.1 Niastella sp.
ATTCCGTTGTTTAACGCCCCGGCTGAAACGACCTTCTTTTACAAATTCATCTTCTACCATGGTGGCCAGTAACATGCTCTTGCCAAAATATTTCTTTTCATACAGTTGAGCACGGATCAATGCTTCGGGAGAGTTCAGATCGAGCATGTTGGTGCTGTCATCAACCACCTCGCCGCCGGTAGTATCAGAGGTATTACCGCCGCCACTGCCGGTTGAGTTAATGGCGCTGCCCTTAAAACCGGTACGGTCGGCTGCCCAGATATAGGTCTCGGTGCCATGCTCATTATTTTTCACCCAATAGCTTTCGTAGATCGGCTCGCGGATCGTTTTTTTATGTTTTTTTGATCCTTTTCCCACATACACGGTGCGGCTTTTATGCCCAACAACGCGTTTGGCATACCAGCCCCCGGCCCGCATGCCGTTGGCATTACAGTGAATGGCAATAAACAGGTCGCCCTTGGCTTCATTGGCCATATCAGCCCTGTAGCGTAAGGCATCGTGAATACTATTCAGTCCGCCCGGTAATTCATCGGTAGTGCGGGTAAATATCAGTTTGCTATCGGGTAATTCCGTGGCCAAAGCCTTACCCAGCTTGAGCGAGATCTTCAAGGCAACGGCAGCCTCGGTAGAAAACTGGCCGTTGGCGCCAGGATCTATGCCGCCATGGCCGGGATCTATTATAATAGTGCCCAGTACGGGTTTCTGTTGCGCCCATGCGCCGGTGCTCGAAAACAAGATAATTCCTGCTACAAAAAAGCTTTTAACGCAACGATATAATTTTTTTTTATTCATTTATTCTTCAAGAATTTAGGAGACTTTAATCTTCACATATTCTTAATGCATTAATACCTATTTTTGCCCACCACCTGCATATGATGAACGGACGCAAAAATAATTTAAAAGATGGTTCGGCCCTGATTTTATCTGTATGGCTTTTGCTATTAACGACGAATATCTGGGCCAATTATTTATCTATACCCCATTTTGACAAATCATTAACCCAAATTAAACAGGATACAACAAAACCTGTACGGGCACTAGATACTATTCCTAAAAAGACCGATAGCGTTCGCCGCATAGCCGATACCATTCCCTCGAAAGATACAGTAATAAACAAAATAGACACAGTTAATGTTCCGGCTTCTGAAGATTCGCTGGATGCACCGGTGGCCTATAAGGCCTCCGATAGCATGGTTTTGAACGTGCCTGATAAAAAGATCACGCTGTTCAGCAAAGCGAATATCAAGTATAAGGATATGGACCTTTCTGCCGACAGCATTGAAATGGACAATCAAAAACAAACGGTTACCGCCACCTACCGTAAAGATACAGCAGGTAATTTAGTGGGCAAACCGGTAATGTTGCAGAGCGGCAGCAAAATGAACTCCGACGTAATTAAATACAATTTCAAAAGCCAGAAGGGGATCACCGAAAATACCATGACCATTCAGGGCGAAATGCTGGTGATTGGGGAAAAGGTAAAAAAGATAAACGATAAAGATTATTTTGCTTACCGGTCGCAGTTTACTACCTGTAACCTTGATACGCCGCACTTTGCTTTCAGGGCCAATAAAATGAAAATGGTTAGCCAGAAGCTGGCCGTATCGGGGCCTATTCACCCGGAGTTTGAAGGGGTGCCGATCCCTATTTATCTTCCGTTTGGATTTTTCCCGCTGTCGCAGGGCCGCCACTCAGGTATACTGCCCCCGCAATTTTCGCAAAGCGAGCAGTTTGGTTTGGGGTTGGAAGGCCTGGGTTATTATAAAGTGCTGAACGATAATTTTGATGTGACCCTGCGTTCCAATTTATATTCCTACGGCGGATATTCCCTGTTCGCGACGCCAACCTACCGGGTGCGATACCGGTATAATGGTAGCATGAACCTCTCGTACCAGTATTCCCGGATCTTACAAAGCGGTTCCAAACAGGAATTCACCAATAGCAAAACGTACAGTATAAACTGGAGCCATACGGTGGACAGCCGCGCGCGACCTGGTCAGACCTTTTCAGCGAACGTAAACATTGCATCTACCAAATACAATCAATTAATACCGAACAATCCGCAGCTAAACTTTACTAATACACTCAGTTCATCGATCTCCTATTCAAAAACCTGGGGTGGCAGGTATAACCTTACAGCTACGGCAAACCATAGCCAGAATAACCAAACGCGGGATATCAACCTGAGCTTACCCAATTTGTCGTTCACGGTCAATACCTTTTATCCTTTGCAAAAAAAGGAATTTACGGGTACACCAAAGTGGTATGAGAAACTGGGTATCGGGTTGAACAGTACGGCTGCCAACCAGATGAACTTTAAAGAACAGGATTTCAGTTTAAGAACCCTGATAGATACCTTACAATGGGGCGCCCAGCACTCAATACCTATTCAATTATCGCTGCCTTCATTGGGACCCTTGCAAATATCACCCGGTATCAGTTACCAGGAAAAATGGTATTCGCGCAAAATGACTCGCACCTGGGATAGTGTGAACTACAGGCTTGATACTTCTGTTACCAAGGGATTATACCGGGCCAGTGATGTATCGTTCAGCGTGGGGATAAACACCGCCATGTATGGTATGTTCGATAAGTTTGGAAAGAAAAGCCCTATCGCAGCTATTCGCCACGTGATACGACCCAACGTTTCCTTTAGCTATAAACCCGACCTGGGCTCCAAATTTTACCAAAACGTGCAGGTGGATACCGCCTTTGGAAAAATACCAAACCAGGGGCACTTTCAACGATTCTCTTATTTCGATGGAAGCATTTACGGCCCACCATCTTCAGGTGTTTTTGGCGGTATTGGTTTTGGGATTGATAATAATATTGAAGCTAAAGTGCGCTCGAAAAAAGACACTGCCAATGGCGGTTTGAAGAAGGTTCGCCTGATAGACGGGTTTGGTTTTACCAGTAGTTACAACTTTATTGCCGACTCATTTAAACTGGCGCCATTTAGCTTGTATATACGCAGTACTTTGTTTGAAAAGATCAACATCACGGCAGGCGCCACCATGGATCCCTATCAGACAGATACATTTGGTTACCGTATTAATAGATACACCTGGCAGAGCAGCCAGTTTGGTATGAAGAAAAGCCTGGGCCGTATCACCAATGGTAATATTGCCATTTCAACTTCATTCCAAAGTTCGAATGTAAAGGATAAAAAAGCCGCCCAGCAAAAAGAGCAGGCATTGCGGGAGCAGGGTGGTGTATTAACGGCGGAAGAGCAGCAGGCGCAATTGGCGTATGCACGCGCCAACCCGGCCGAGTTTGCCGATTTTAACGTGCCCTGGTCGCTGAGTGTATCCTACTCCATGAGCTTTAGCCGTAGTGTTAAGCCCGATTATTCAGGCTGGCAAACCCAAACGAACCAGAACTTAAGCTGGAATGGCGACTTCAATCTTACCCCCAAATGGAAGGTGGGGATGAACGGTTATTACGACATCAAGGTCTCCAAAATACAACAGTTCAGTATGTACATTTCGCGGGAAATGCACTGCTGGCAGTTGAGCATAAATGTAACGCCGGTAGGGTTGTACCGTACCTTTAACTTTACCATCAGTCCCAAGTCGGGTATCCTGCGCGACCTGCGGTTGAATAGAACGAGATATTTCTATCAATAAACCCGGTTAGTGGTTAATGGGAAATGTTGAATCGGCAATTCGCAATCTAAAGACAGTTTTTTAATTTATTAGTTCTTGAGTTATTAAGTTAGTAACTCGTCAACTGATCAACTGGTTAACTGATCAACTCTACTTAGCATTCGCTATGTAATAATCCTTCATTATCCCATACACTTTCTCCTTCAACGCCTGCGTAGAATCGCCGGGTTGAACCGGAATGGGGGGCAGAAAATGCATTTCCATTTTGTGTGGGAGCAGAAAAAAAGACTTGCTGGCGGGTAATACTTTGCGGGTATTGAAGATCAGGCTGGGGATAATGGCCTTGCCGCTGTCGATAGCCAGGCGAAAAGCCCCATCGTGAAAGCTTTTCAGCGGTTGATCGGAAAGGTTACGGGTGCCCTCGGGGTAAAGACACATATGCAAACCCATCTCGAGCACCTTTTTCATCTTCATATAACTTTCCTTACGGCTGGCTTCGCTTTTACGGTCAACCAAAACAGAGCCGGTGCGATACATCAGCCCAAAGATGGGAATTTTGGCCATTTCAATTTTGGCAATGGTTTTATTACCACCGGGGATGGCCGGGTAGGAGATAGGCACATCCATAAACGAATTGTGGTTGCATACCACTACATAAGTTTCACCAGGTACAAAATTCTTTCTGCCTCTTACAATAAGCGGGCAACCGATCAATGGCAGGTACATACCCATCCATATCCGGGCAATGGCTGCCCACCGGTTGGTTTTTTGAGGTTCATCAGCGAAATAGCTGAAAAACAAAAACGGCAGCAGTATCAGTAGCATGGTAATCACAAACATCAAAACTGCCCAGAGAGCACATATACGACCGGCTATTTCTTTAATAAGTTTCATCAATGTAAATACTTTCTTTAGTCTTTATAAGGTGTATTTCAATTGGCAATTGGCAATAAGCAATAGGCAAAAATACGCGGAGTGCCTGGATTATCGGCAACATTGCCTATTGTCAATTGTCTATTGCCTATTGATTAAAGCGCCCAATTAACAGGATCGATCCCATTTCTAACCAGGTATTCATTCGCCTTCGAAAAATGCTTGCAGCCAAAGAAACCATTATAGGCAGAAAGCGGAGATGGATGCGCTGCTTTTAATACCAGGTGTTTGGTTTCATCTATCAGTACCTGTTTCTCCTGCGCAAATTTCCCCCACAGCATAAACACCACATGTTCTTTTTGCTCAGAGATCTTTTTGATGACGTTATTGGTAAACTCGGCCCAGCCAATTTGCGAATGGCTCATGGGTTCGGCAGCGCGAACGGTTAGTGATGCATTCAGCAATAACACACCCTGTTCGGCCCATTTGGTCAGATTGCCGTGATTGGGAATACCCACCCCGGTATCAGCATTCAATTCTTTAAAAATATTCACCAGGGAAGGTGGTGGCGGCACGCCATCAGCAACAGAAAAACACAAGCCATGCGCCTGTCCGGGCCCATGATACGGGTCCTGACCCAGGATCACCACTTTTACGTTATCGACAGGAGTAGTATTAAAAGCATTAAAGATCAATGAGCCCGGCGGGTAAATGGTTTTGCCGGCCATTCTTTCGGTCTTTAAAAACGTAACAATATTCTGAAAATAGGATTTGGCAAATTCGGGTTTTAAGGCTGATTTCCAGCTTTCCTCAATTTGTACGTCCATGGTTTGTTAGTAATATTTGCGATAAAAATAAGCAAAGCGAATTTATTCAATATATTAATTTGCCTGCTATGTAACTGCTGTGTTTTTCACGTGCTAATATTTTTTTGCAGTTAATTATCAAGGATGCTGTAATATTGTACGCATTGTAACCAAAACCTAAAACGCTGACCGCCGAACGAACTATGCTCAACGCTCTATATGCGTTAGGTGTTAACCTTTAGGCGTTCAGCATGAATGTTAACCTATCCAATCTGCTGAAGTTGAATAACGACACACAGTTGGAAGCCTTATGGCTACAACGATTGCAACAAAATGACGAGCAGGCTTTGGCCGCCATCATGAGAAAGTATTATACCGCCTTATACAATTACGGGGCCCGTTTTACCAATGACGAAGCCCTGGTAAAAGATTGTATACAGGAGGTATTTATCAGTTTATGGCAACGAAGGGAAAGCGCTCCTGAAATTTTATCTCCCCGGTATTACTTACTACGCGCCGTAAAGAACAAGGTGTTGAAATCCCTGCATCAACACGTTATCAGGATCAGTTCAATGGAAAGCGAATCTGCCTACGATTTTTTACAGGAGTTTTCTGTTGAGAAGCTGATCATCGACAAACAAATGTCTGAAGAGCAGGCCAACATTTTACGCAAAACAATGGCGCAGTTATCGAAGCGCCAGCATGAGTTGATCTACCTAAAATTCTATCAGCACCTCGATCATGCCCAGATAGCCGGGCTCATGAACCTCAGCCGCCAGTCGGTTTACAACCTGCTGCACGAAACCATTCAAAAGCTGCGTAGTCTGTGGCAAGCGGAAAT
>JAJKIL010000295.1 GCA_021154515.1 Niastella sp.
ACTTGTGGCTTTCCGCCATTCAACCATTCCTTCTCATCCCCGCCTATACCATGCAGCAGGTATAAAACCGGGTACTTTTTCTTTTTTGAAAACCCGGGGGGAGTATAAATGAGTGATCTTCGGGTAGTCCCCACGGTTTTTGAGGCATAACTGATGGTATCGATCTTTCCATGTGGAATATCGGCACGCAATGAATCGAAACCGGCCGGCGCCTGTTTAACCAGTTCCTGCGAACTGGCAGATGAAACACTCAGGAAGAGGATGGCTATGGCAAACATTATTTGTTTCATATGATAATTTTCTTGTTAAATCTGAACTGCTTATTTTGTTATAACACCTGCTTTGATCTGAGTAAAGGAATGCGGCGGAAACGTATAGGTAAGCTGCTTTCCCCTGGTGTCCACCATTTTTTTAACGGGTACATACTGATCCTGTTTATCGAATTCATATACCTCGTTCAAGGAAGCACCTGCAATCAAACTGGCTTCCGCTTTGCCGGCAAAGTTTCCCGAAGTGGTTACCATGTCGGCAGTTATCGCTTTCTCTTTGTGGCGGTTCACCACGTTGATGAAAACAGTGTTTGTTTCTTTAGCGTAGGTAGTGGTAACATCCAGATAAGGAATGTCGCTGAATTTTGGCGTGTTGAACGTGTCGCAGGAAACATGCGTGTCTACGGAAATTCCCCGGCAGTTGTTCGAGAATGCTTTGAAAATATAAAACAACGGTGTTTTAAAAGTTCCCTTCTTTGTGTCACTGCCCAGCAGCGAGGTAAGGAGGGTAAAATTCGCCATCTTAACCACATTCGCATGGCGCAGGAAAGAATTAAAGCACTGTGCAACCGGCAGTACAGATAATGTATTGCGCGACATAAGTCCCCACTCGTCTACCGAAATATAAATTGGTTTTTTGAACCCGTTTTTTACCCGTGCTGTTTCTATCTGCGCTGCCGGTACTTTGATCTTTTCTTCAAAATCCATAGCGCTTTGTCCCATGTAAGCATAGTAATCATCGGATCTTTCCCAATACCGGTGTATGGATAAATAATCGATCTTATCGCCCAGTCCTTCAAGCACTTTGCGGTTCCAGTCTACCCATATTCCCGTCGGTTCATAGTAAGAAGAACCGGATGCCACCAATTTGATGGTGCTATCCACTGACTTCATGGCTTTTGCCGCTTCCCTTCCGGTTTTTACATAATCCTCTGCTGTTTTGTAACCCAGTTCCCATGGATAGCCGTCTACTTCATTACCAAGGTCCCACAATTTAACATGGTATGGTTCTTTATGTCCGTTCCTGGCACGAAGGTCTGAATAATAAGTTCCCCCAGGATAGTTGCAGTATTCAAGCCAGTAAACGGCATCTTTGATATCGCCGAGACCCAGGTTAACACAAACCACATTTTCACTGCCTATTGTTTTATTCAATGCCATCCATTCATCCGTCCCCATGTGATTGTTGTCTATACCGCCCCATGCCAGATTAATGCGGGCCGGACGTTGATCTTTGGGACCAATCCCATCCTGCCAGTTATACCCCATTAAAAAATTCCCGCCTGGCCAGCGCATGTTGGTGATCTTTAATTCCTTCATGGCTTCCATATAATTTTTCTTAAAGCCATTGTCATCCGCCAGTGGTGAGGAAGGGTCGTATAAAGTTCCATACAGCGTATTGAACTGCACAGAATCGGGCAAACCAAATCTTTTGCCGTTAAACTGAATAGGTTCCATAAACACCCCGTAGATGCGGGGGTCAATGTCGCCAATGCTTCTTTCTAGATCAATTTTTATGGTTGCGTTTTGCGCAGCAAGCAATGTTGGCAAAACAATCAATAATGTGAAAAGTGTTTTTTTCATTTGAGATAGGTTTATATAAGATGAGATCGTGTATCCCTTTCGCTTTGCTTACGGTGCAATCGAGACCTTCAAGACCTTTAAGTCTTTTTCTGCAGAACTGTTACCATATAATAATTCATACCCACCGGCCGCTACTGTCATTTTACCATAATTGGTATCATAAAACTCAAATGCTGCAGGCGGCAGGTTGATAACCGCCGTTGCGGTTTTGCCCGCAGGAACAGTTATTCTTTTAAATCCCCTCAGGGTTTTAAGCGGTCCGTCGCTATCGCCTGTTTTCCGCACGTACACCTGTACGATCTCCCTTCCGTTGCTTTTACCAGTATTGGTTACAGGGATGGAAAGCGTTATGTTTTCATTGTTGCTGATCTCTGTTTTGCTGAGTTGCGCAGTACCTATAGAGAAGGTGGTATAACTTAAGCCAAACCCAAACGGGAAAAGCGGGTCACTCATGTAGCGGTATGTTCTTCCTTTCATGGAATAGTCTTCAAAACCGGCCAGCTGCGTGGTATCCTTATAGAAGGTAATGGGCAATTTACCCGAAGGATTGTAATCGCCAAACAGCACATCAGCAACAGCCTGTCCTCCGGATTCTCCGCCATACCAGGCCTGCAGAATGGCGTCGCAGCTTTCGGTTTCGGGCACCAACCCGATGGCAGAGCCTGAGCAATTGACAAAAATTACTTTTTTACCCGCTGCTTTCAATGCTTTCAAACAATTGCGTTGTACTTCGGGCAATTGAATATCCGTACGGTCGCCGCCTTTAAACCCGGGATACGATACGGGCATTTCCTCCCCTTCCAGTAAGGTAGAAAGGCCGCCGACAAATACAACTTCATCAATTCCTTTGAGTTTATTGATAAGGCCGCTAAAGTCGATATCTACTTCTTTACCAAAATCAAATTCGATATTTGCCTGCCAGTTATTCAACTGGGCAAACCGTACTTCTATTTTATATTTTTTGCCACTCTCTACTTTGTAGGGAACTCTTGAAAGCAGGGTACGCCAGTTATTGGTCCTTCTTACCATTGTTCCGTTTACATACAATTGCATGGAACCTGTTGCCCCGCACTTAAACACTATTTCTTCTGTACTGGCCGCAACAAACTCCGTTTCATACAAGGCTGAAAAATTTTCGAGTTGAACACCCGAGGCAAATTCATGTTGGCCGGCAGTGGTCAGTTTTAACGGATTGGCTATTTGTTCGGTAATAACCCGATCACCTGTCATTTCGCGGTTGTTCCAGTACGTGGCTTTAAACCCTTTTTTACCGTCGATGGAACATTGTGAAAAATAGCTTTGCGTTACCTTGTTCTCTACCAGGTCGCATGCCTTATCATACAACACACTGTTGGCCGGCATTTTAGATCGGATGCCATGGAGAATATCGATCGTTCTAACCGGCTTCCCGTTATAGTTTCCCCAAAGCACAGGATCGTTATCGGCATTAGGCCCAATGACAGCTATTTTTTTTGCGGTCTTTTTTAAAGGAAGGATATTATTCCTGTTCTGAAGCAATGTCATCGATTCCTGCGCCATATCCAGGGCCAGCTTTCTATGCGCCTCATTATTGACGATCGTCATCGGAATGGCTGCCCAGGGAACCAATGCATCATCATCCATATCGCCCAGATCGAAACGCCCTGTCAACACGCGCAGCAGGTGTTTGTCGATCTCTTTTTCGCTGATCAATCCTCTCGATACGGCCTCCGGCAGACTTTTAAATGCATAGCCTTCCCATACACATTCTACATCGGTGCCTGCCAAAGCGCCTTTTGCAGAAGCATGTACGGCATCGGATGATACTTTATGGCTGGTAAAAAAATCAGTGATGGCGCCGCAATCGGAAACCACTACATATTTAAAACCCCAATTATCGCGCAGGATGGTTTGTAACAACCGGTTGTTGCCGCAACAGGGCTCATCATCCAATCGCTGGTAAGCACACATCACCTCGCGTACATCGGCATCCATCACCAGCGATTTAAATGCAGGCAGGTAAGTTTCGTACAGATCACGGGGCCTTACCTGGTAAAGATTTAGTGTATGCCTGCTCCATTCAGGACCAGAATGCACGGCATAATGCTTGGCGCAGGCCAATAGCTTGCGGTATTTTGCATCGGCGGGGCCCTGCAGGCCCTTTACTACCGCAACGCCCATCCGCGAAGTGAGATAGGGATCCTCACCATAGGTTTCCTGGCCACGGCCCCAGCGGGGATCGCGGAAGATGTTGACATTGGGTGTCCAAACGGAAAGACTGAGAAAGCGCCGGTTTTCCTTTCCACTTCGGATGGCCTCATGATATTTGGCACGTACTTCATCTGACGTAGCATCAAAGACCTTATATACCAGCGAATCGTCGAATGAAGCAGCCATGCCAACTGGTTCGGGAAAAACGGTAACATTATCATTGTTGGCCAGGCCATGTAATGCCTCACTCCACCAATTGAATTTTTTTATGCCCAGTCGGGGTATTGCCGGCGATTGATCGAACATTAATGAGGCTTTTTCTTCCAATGTCAATCGTGCTATCAGATCTTTGGCCCTTTCTTCTGAAGGCAGGTTTGGGTTCTGATAAGGCAGTTTTTGCGCAAAGCCGCTTATTGATAAAAACAAGGCTGCTGCCATTGCGATACCGGTACCAGTTGTTTTATATGATTTCATTTTTACTATTCAAGCATTTTTTATGATCTATATACTTACTATTATTATTGAGCAACAAGTGTAACGATTGCGCCCGCTGTTGTTGGCATATCATACAACCACGTTTCTTTTAATTCAGGGACATTTACCGTTGCCCGTGGCGACAACAAGGGTTCAGGTGTTTCTTCGGTTCCATAAAAAGGATTCCTGTTTGGCCCGGTCGCTTTTGTCAGGGCCTTACCATTAGTGAATTGCAGCGGATTGGGCGAACGCAAACGAAGCGAGCCACCTATATTGGACTTTATCACCAGTTTTACCAGCTTCCCATTGTTCCATTCCATATCCTGTATTTCAAAACCTCCTCTTGCGCGCAATCCTTTAACGCTGCCTGCCTGCCATACATCGGGAAGTGCAGGTAACAAATGCACCGCACCATCAGCGCTTTGCATCAACATTTCGGTAATGCCCGAGGTACAACCAAAGTTGCCATCGATCTGAAAAGGCGGATGTGCATCGAAGAGGTTGTTATAGGTGCCACCTCCTTCCTTATTAACGCCCAATGGCGTTAGCTGATTCTGAATTAATGTGTAGGCATGATTGCCATCGAGCATTCTTGCCCACCAGTTTATTTTCCAGCCCATGCTCCACCCGGTACTTACATCTCCGCGTTGCAAAAGCGTGTTTTTAGCTGCACTGTATAATGCCGGCGTGCGGTACGGAGATATTTGATTGGAAGGGAACAAACCGTACAGGTGTGAGATATGACGGTGATGGTCGTTGGGATCATCGATGTCTTCCAGCCATTCCTGCAATTGCCCGTATTGTCCTATATGCATGGGTGACAAACGGCTACGCATCCGCTTCAGGGTATCTGAAAACGCCGCATCTTTTTGTACTATTTCCGCCGCCCTGATGGTGGCACTGAAGATGTCGAAGACGATCTGGTTGTCCATAGTAGTTCCCGCATCGAATGAAGAACCGCCATGTGCGGCCGGCGCATTTTCAGGAGAGGTGCCGGGGTTTACCACCAGCCAATGGTATTTGGGATGTTCTGTTAAATAATCCACATAAAACGCGGCGGCGCCTTTCAGAATAGGGTACACGGATGCGAGGAACTTTTTATCGCCGCTATACAGGTAATGTTCCCACAGGTGCTGGCTGCACCACGCTCCGCCTGCGCTCCATATTCCCCAGAAAATGGGGTCAACAGGACCGGTTATACGCCAGAGATCCGTATTGTGATGCGCCATCCATCCCCTGGCGCCATACATGATGCGGGCTGTCTCCTGCCCCGCTTCCGACATGTCTTTAACCATATGCAAAAAAGGTTCATGCAGTTCTGCCAGGTTGGTTTTTTCAGCCGGCCAGTAATTCATTTGGGCATTGATGTTAATGGTGTATTTACTGTCCCATGGCGGTTGCATTTTGCCATTCCAGATCCCCTGCAGGTTGGCAGGCTGTCCACCAGGTTGTGAAGAAGAGATCAGCAAATAACGGCCGTACTGATAATACAGGGTCACCAATTGCGGATCATTGGCCGTGCGGAAATTTTTTAGCCGTTCATCTGTCGGTAAGCTGGCTGCTTCTGTTGTACCCAGGTCAAGCGTAACCCGGTTAAAATATTTTTGATACGCTGCAATATGAGCACTTAATATAGCAGCATACGGTTTAATATAAGCCTTGTTAAGGTAAGCTGCCGCCCGCTTATTTTCGTCCCCGCTTATGTCATTGTAATTATTAAAATTAGTGGCAATAGACATGTAAATGGTAACAGCATCGGCATTTTTTACTGTAAGGGCCGTATCGTTCGACGACAGCGCGCCCCCTTCTGTTTTCAACCGGGCAATGCTTTTGAACTTTACCATGCCTTTAACGCCCTCATGATCTGAAGTGGTTCAGGCTATCGTCAATTCTTTTCTGGCCGTTGTTTTAATAACGGCATTGGATTGCAACGTCGAAAAAAAAGCAGTAAATGAAATACGGCCGGGCTTATTCGCAGTCAGGCGCACCACCATTACCTGGTCGGGAATGGAGGCCAATACTTCCCGGGTATAGGTTACCTCATCTACTGTATAAACAGTTTTCGCTACTGCTTTTTCAATATCCAGCTCCCTGTAATATTGCGTGTAGTTGTTGTGCCCGTCAAATACCAGTTGTAAACTGCCTACTGGCTGGAACATTTGCCCATGCGATCTTTTACTCTGAATGGTTTTGGCGGCCAGTTGCTCCGCTTCCTTTTGTTTGCCTTCAAACACCAGCTTTCTTATTTCGGGCAGGGACGCCAGGGCATCCGGATTGTCATTACGGTTGGGACTGCCAGTCCACACGGTGTGCTCATTCAACTGAACTGTTTCCTTTTCTACATTTCCATATACCATTGCGCCGAGCCTTCCATTACCTACCGGCAATGCATTTTCCCAGGTAGTACCGGCGGGTTGTTTGTACCAAAGTTTTAGATCTTTCCCGTTTTGTGAAAAACCGGTCGCAATCATTGATACAGATACTAATAAAGCACCAACATATCGTTTCATTTATTCAACAGCTTTATTTATTTAAGGATTGCCATCACACAGCAACGGCTAAAAGCGATCGTTTCATAGTTGTGAAAGTGTTTTGCAGTACCTGGCTGCTTTCCTGTGCCCGTTGTTCCTTTTTGATGCGTTGCCAGGCAGCCGGGGTTACTTTATACTGTTTCAGGAATGCTTTTCCAAAACTGCTTTGAGATTGAAACCCCACCATTCTCGCAATTTCAAATACTTTGTACCCGCCCGTAGCCAATTGTTCGGCGGCCCTGTTTAGCCTGGCATCATTTATTAATTCATACGGTGTAAGGTTGGTGATGGTCTTTATTTTGCGATAGAGGGTGGCCCGGCTCATATTCATAAGTCTGGCAAGCAGGTGTACATTCAGCAAAGGATCATGGAGGTGGCTGCAAATGCAACTGTTGAGATTTTTAGCAAACTCCTCATCGTTATTTAGATCGGGGAAATTGTTATTAACCGGAAAGGAAGAACCAACGTGCTGGGAAACCTTTATTCTATTGATGATCAGGTTGTTGATCTGGGCATCCAGGTAATTCCAGGGCATTGCAGTGTGCATGCATGCATCGGCACCTGCTTCAAGGGCTTTTATTTTCACCTCAAGGGAATCTTCGGTCGTCAGTAAGATTACCGGGATGTGCGCATAGCGGGTAGCCGTTTTGAATTGCCTGCATAACTGCCAGCCATCCTGGGCCGGCAAGTGTACATTACAAATAATTAATTGAATAGAAGTTTTTTCAAATACCTTGAAAATTTCTTCCAAAGTGCAGGCTACAAATAAGTTGTACGCATGGAGCAGATCTTTGTGCAGGACGGGGCAGGGCTGTTCCGCCCCTGCAATCAAAAGGACATTATTTCGCATGGCAGCATCGTTTTAAGCAGTCAAATTTTTGTACGGAAAACAGAAACGTCAGTCGTACATTTAATAACAAATGTAGCCATGTCGCTGATGGGGGAATTGCCAACTTTGTCGGAAATTGTAGCAATTTTGTTCGATCCCTAAGGCGATCTTATATTACTTTACCAAAACGATTGCAAGACATGCGAAAATATATTTATATATTTTTGGGTTACCTGTTAATCACTTATCCCAAGGCCCAGGCTCAAACAGGGCAAATTAATTTCACTTCGCTTTCTACCAGGGATGGTTTGTTATCCAATTCAGTGAATGCCATCTTAAAGGATCGTTATGGGCTCATGTGGTTTGCCACTGATGATGGGTTGAATAAATTCGATGGAACCAATTTTACCGTATACCGCTATAATCCGGGCGACACCACCAGCCTGCGTACCAACGAAGTGCTTGCCTTACATGAAGACAGATCGGGTAATTTATGGATAGGCACCAGCGGTGGTGGCCTCAGCATGTATGACAGGAAAAAAGATCTGTTCGTACATTACCCGGTAAGAACCGGTACCCCCACCCTCTCGGGCAGCGATGTTATCAGGGGCATTTGCAGTGACTACCGCGGTAAAATATGGATCGCGCAATATGAAGGATTGTATATGCTAGATCCTGTAACCCAGTCCATTTCAAAATACCAGCTGCGCGATGAGGCAGGCAGACCGGTAAAAACAACCCTGCTTTCTATTTTTGAAGACAGTAAACAACGGTTGTGGATCGCGAGCGATAACGGCCTTTTCCAGTACAATGTTCGAACAAACAGGTTCAGGTTGTATGAGAACAACAAAACAGACCCTTCCAGTTTGCCCATAAACAAGATAAAAGCCGTGGCAGAAGACAAATGGGGAAATATCTGGGTGGGAACTACAACGGGGTTAAGCAGGTTGAAGCCGGATGGATCAGGATTCGTTCATGAAGGGTATTTAAACGGTACCGAAATTAATTATTTAGCCGGTGACGACCAGGGTTTATTATGGATAGGCACCTTCAAAGGCCTGTACGTTTACAACATCCAGGCAGGTCAATTTTCTGTTTTTACCCATGACAACCGCAACCATCAAAGCTTAAGCAGCAATGGGGTGCGGTGTATATATGTAGACAAACACGGCATTTACTGGTTTGGCACTTTCCAGGGCGGCATTTGCAAATACGATAAAAATCTTAATCTGTTCAACCTCACGCTAAGCAGTACTTTTCAGGAAAACAGGGCCAATATTGCCATTATCACCGCCCTTGCCGAAAATAAAAACGGCCATTTGTTATTGGGAACAAATGGCAACGGTTTATATGAATACGATGGTAAAAAAGATCAGGCATTTCCCGTGAACCTCCGGTTGAAAAACATCCCAGCCAATTCCCTGTCTGTGCTGGCTTTGCTGCGGACCAGGAACAATAAATTATATATCGGCACTTTTTCCCAGGGAGTGATCGTCACAGAATTACAAACAGGTGCGTGTAAACAACTGGTAAAGGGGCCGGGAATAAATGATCTTACCAGTAATGACATTTTCTGTTTATTTGAAGATAGTAAGGGCAATGTGTGGATAGGCACCAACGGCGACGGAATTATTATTATGAACAATGACCGGGTAATTGCCAGGTATTCTCCCGAAGGCACTGGGGTAGCGCGGCTGCCCATTAATGGCTATATCCGGGCCATTAAGGAAGACGCCAACGGCAATATATGGATCGGTACACATGGCGGCGGTATTGCCGTATATGAGCCCGCCACCGGTAAATGGACTATATACACCCAGGAGAACAGCCACTTGCCCAGCAATAAAATACAATGCCTGCATCGCGACAGCCAGGGGAAAATGTGGATCGGCACGTTTGGCGGACTGGCTGCATTTGATGCGAATAAGCACCTGTTCACCTTTTTTTCTGAAAAAGACGGATTGCAAAACACCATGGTTTATCAGATTGTGGAAGATGCAACAGGTAAATTATGGATATCAACCAATACTGGCATAAGCAGATTTGATACGGGCACAAAAAGCTTCTGGAACTTCACTCATTTAAATGGTCTTCAAAACTCGAATTTCGTTCGCGGCGTTGGCCTGCGCTTAACAGATGGTGAACTGATTTTCGGTGGTTTGGAAGGGTTCAATCATTTTTATCCGGAACGGCTCACGGTTAATCGCAATGTGCCGCAGGTAATTTTAACCGATCTCAGGATCTCCAACAAATCTGTTCCTGCAGGTAACGATGCGCCTATTAAAGAGCATATTTCAGTAGCCAGCGAAATACGCCTGAATTATAAGCAAAACTTTGCGCTGGGTTTTGTAGCCCTGAATTATACCATCCCCAAACAAAACCACTATGCCTATAAACTGGATGGCTTTGATAAAGACTGGAACTATGTTGGCGCCTCGAACATGGCCTCTTATACCAACCTGGACCCCGGAGAATACACTTTTCGCGTAAAAGCCAGCAACAACGATGGCAT
>JAJKIL010000296.1 GCA_021154515.1 Niastella sp.
CGCAGTGGACACCCTTGCTCTTGGCTAATGGTTGGCGATTACATACCCCCATAACGGACTTTAACCGTCAAGTTTATCATCATGCATGGCGCACACAAAAAGGCCCCGACGGTACCGTCGAGGCCTGATTGTCTTTGTGTGTATCGTACTTATTTTTCAGGAATTTATTTCTTTCGTTTTGCTTTCTTCTCCCCGGTTTCGTTATAAAACAACTGCAGCATCACCTTATTTTCTACACCAACCAGTGATGCGATCTCGTAAATATCCTCCAACTTGAATTTTCCCGGATGCACAAGCAGTTTATTAAGCGTTATGTGATGCATACCCAGGTCGCGGGCTAATACAGTCTTGGGTACAATCACCAACATCTCCGCCAGGCTATTTAACTGGCCGCTGGTGATTAGTTTATAAACTGTGCTATAGCGTGGGTCCTTCGCCATGTCACAAAGTAATGAGGAAAAAGTACTATATATCTCAAATCTGTCACATAATGCGGTAGAAAGTACGTACTGTACTTTTTTAGTCATTTATTGATACACAAAAGTATACTTCATCTTTTTTTCCATCATTATCGTACTATAAAACGGAAAAGGCCCGTTTCGGAAAACCGAACAGACCTGATTCGTCTTGTGTTGTATCGTACTCTTTTTATAGTAGTTATTTCTTTCGCTTTGCCTTCTTCTCAACTATTACTTCGTTATAAATTAGTTTCAGTATTTCCATTTCATCAATTTCAATGAGCGAGGCAAGTTTAAAAGCATCTTCACATGAAAGTTTAGCGGGGTTTTGTACCACCTTCTCAAACGTTTGATGATGCATGCCCAGGTCACGAAAGACCACTGTCTTTGGTATAGTATCTAATATTTGGGAGAAGCTTTTAATAAATCCTCCCGTAATTAAATTATTTACAGTAGTGTATCGTTTATCTCTAACCTTTAGCATGGCCACAAAGAAACAGGTAAACGTAATTCACATAATAAAGCTTACAGATAATGATCTATAATAGTTCATTATCTGGCATTTACAGTTCACTTTGTGATACTTTTTATTTCAATTTTTATATTTTTATCTAAATAAAATACCGAGGCTGGGTGCCATTGCCGGTATTATTGAAAAACCAGTGGGTGTTTTCCCAAAATCCCCAATCTTTGCAAAAACATTGTTATGAAAGCATTTTTAGGAATGGGATTATTAGGCTCGAATTTCGTTCGGGCCATGATAAAACAGGGAGAAACCGTTCAGGTTTGGAACCGCACCGCCTCAAAAGCACAGGAACTGGAAAAAGAAGGCGCCAAAGCTTTTATAAATGTAGCTGATGCCGTTAAAGGCGCTACTGAGATCCACATTGCTTTAAAAGACGACGCTACTGTTGATGAGGTGCTGAAAGCCGCAGCGCCAGGCTTTACACCAGGCGCCATCATCATCGATCATACTACTACTTCAAAAGAAGGCGCTATAGCCAGAACCAGGACATGGAAAGAAAAAGGGTTTACCTACCAACATGCGCCTGTTTTTATGGGCCCTATAAATGCGTTGGAAAGCACCGGGTATATGCTGATATCGGGCGATGAGGCTGTTATTGCTGCGCTTACGCCTTCCCTGTCGAAATTGACGGGCACACTGATAAATTTTGGTGCTGAAGTTGGTAAAGCCGCCGCCATGAAGCTGGCTGGTAATGCCTTCCTGGTTTGTTTAACCGTTTCTCTGAAAGACACCCTTACTTTATCTAAGTCACTGGATATTCCACTGGATGAATTGCTTACATTGTTCAGCATGTGGAACCCCGGCACGCTTGTATCAGGCCGTTTGAAACGAATGGCGGCCCCCGATCAAACCAAGCCATCCTGGGAGTTAAATATGGCACGCAAAGACACCCAGCTTTTTCTGGATGCTACTCAACAAGCCGGTAACGAACTGGTATTAGTGCCCGTTATTGCTGCCCTTATGGATGAGTTCATCAACAAAGGTTTTGGAAACCACGACTGGACGGTGATTGGAAAATAATACCCTGATAATGCACAAAAGCAATGTCCCTTCAGTAAGTAATATCCGTATCCTAAGCAATATGCTGGTGCTTTACCGGCGAATTAAAAAACAGGAACGATACCTGAAAGGTCATCTTCTCAACCTGCTGCGTGATGTAGTGCCGGATTTTCAGCAAACATTCACTGATAAGGACATTAAAAGAATTACCAAATACTGGCAACTCGCGCTGAACCTGGTATGTGATAATGTATATAACTTAACGGGGAAAAAATTAAGCGAGGCTGAACATCAACGAATTATTCTGCTGAGTGTATTCGGGCCATTGTTCGATGATCTTTTTGATGATCACATCCTGAACTATGAACAGATCACCTCGCTGGTAACAGATCCAGAAGCATACGTTGCACTAAACAAAACAGACAAGCTTGCTGCAGGCATATACCTTGAACTGTTGCGCGGTATGCCCCGGCGCCAACAATTCATTGAACACTTGCAAGCGGTTGCTCACTGGCAACAGGAATCATTGAAACAGTTGGATAGTACGATTACAGAAACAGCACTGCGGGAGATCACTTACAAAAAAAGCTATTATGCAGTGCTGCTGTTCTGCGCCCTGCTCGACAATTACCCTGATCAAAAAATACTGGAGATATTATATCCGGCTGCTGGTCTTATGCAGTTGACCAATGATACTTTTGACGTTTGGAAAGATGTACATAAAGGTGTTTACACGCTTCCCAACCTGTACCGGAACTTTGAGCAATTGCAGCAATTATTCCTGACAGAAACAAGTAATATCAACCAATGGCTGTGGCAATTACCTTACCCGGTAAAAGCCAAACAAACTTTTGCCATCATTATTCATTCTCTTCATGCCATGGGCTGGATGTCGCTGGAGCAACTAAAACAGGCTACGTCAGGCATTACTTCTATTGAGGAATTGAAGCAATTAAGCAGAAAGGAACTGGTATGTGATATGGATAGCCTTCAACAACAACTGAAATGGGTGCAACATATTCGAACTTTTACCAATTATGCTGATAAAGAAATAAATGCCATTCTGTAGAAACAGAACGGCTCTACTTACTAGCTATGGTACAAGAAAAATTTTTATCAGAGCCTTAAACACTTTCATGTAACCTTTATGCAACGCGGAGCAATGATTGTAATTTTGCCTCTACAAAAAACGTTTCTTCCTGAACTACATCTACAAAGCAGGTTTTTTGCAGATCCTGGAATTGCGCCTCTTCACGCATTGAAATAATTGCTTCTTTGTCGAGCTCACATTTAACCCGCACCAAAGAAGGAAATTTTTCTTTTACCATATCAAGCACATCTTCCCAACTAAATTTCCTGTCTTTGGTAACTTTGGGTGTTCCTGTGCGAAAACCTATCACACTGTGCAATAACTCAACACTTTTGCGTTTGCCCCAATTGCATTTCTGCTCTTTCGCGTATGTCTCCAATACTTCCATTTGTCTTTCCTTTTCCATATTGAGTTGGATGATCTCTTCCTGAAACTGATCTCTGATCCGGTTTATGCGATCGTTCAATTGCGCTTCAATAACACCAAGTCGGGCAGATACATCGGCATATTTGGCAGACGCTTCCTGGGCTTCATCATAATTCACATTGATGATTAATTTCTTCTTTTCACGGAACATAGTTGTAAGATTTTATGGTTTAATAATTAGATAAATTGTTTTTGACAATAAGCTGCCTGATACTGTTTTATACCTGCTCTTCCTGTAATTCATCAAAATAGCCTTTTACCGGTTCATAATATTTCAGGAATTTTTCATCCTGTACGTTCAGCCAATTGTATCCGCTTCTTATTCCTTTAATTACGCCTGCGTGATCGGTTGCTCCTGTAAGATTGGCTAGCATGCTGTAAGGGATGTGCGGGAATTTTTTCTTTCCTACCATCCACAACAGTTTTCGCATGGTTGGCCTGTCGTTCGCTCTGCTTTTATCACTCACCCAGGCCAATTGAACATTCCAGCATTCACACATTGCTTCAAACAACTGCTTCACATCATCTTCCATCATTTTATTTGAATAGCGAGGTATTAATATTACCTCTATCCCGGCCTGCTGTTGTATTTCATATTGAGCACGTGTAATTACATGACTCACGATCGATAATTCTCTCCTTGTATGCACATTCATGGTATTTCCGTTTTTGTAAGTTGTCGGGTGATTCTTTTGTAAAAGCATATGTGTCATAATCTTCGGTTTTTATACAGTTAATAAATCGGTTAAACAAGAATCCTGCATGGAAAGACCAATCTGCACTGAAGTGATAACTTTTGAGTCAAAAGCCTGGGAGAAGAAGTCGATTTTTCAGGCTGTGTCTCGTCTTCATAGTACGGTTTCGTTGTTTTTTTGCATACTTTTAGCTCTTAGCACCATTGTATCGCGTTTCGATACAGCAAATATATGCCTCATTTTTCGACAATTCTAATTTTTGAGGCAAAAAATTTCTAGTTATGTCAACTTTTTTTGCAAACAATCTTTCCTTTTTAAGGAAGAAAAAAGGGCTGACTCAGGCGGAAGTGGCTACTGCATTGGGTTTAAAGCGTAATACGTTCTCGAATTACGAAACAACTCATTCAGAACCAGATCTGGGTACATTAGAAAAAATTGCCTCATTTTTCGACATTTCTATTGATGAGCTGATTAGCGTGGATTTGTCTAAAGGCGGTCTGGTGGAGTATAAAGGGGAAGAAAACAACGAAAGTTTAGCAAATGATAGTCACATGGCTACAAGTGACAAAAATCAGTTGTTACCTCCTGCGGATGATGATATGCCTGTTTCTGTAGTAGGTAGCACCCTTTTTCCGTACCGACGGTTTCAAGCACCGAAATATATTACTGTTGATAGCCAGGGTGAAGAAAATATCATTTATGTGCCGGTAAAAGCCCGGGCCGGTTATATGTCCGGCTATAGCGATCCTTTATTTATTCAATCTTTATCTGCTTACCGGTTGCCCGGATACACCAATGGCACTTACCGGATATTTGAAGTGGAAGGACATTCCATGTTCCCTACTTTACAGGATGCTGACCGGGTAATTGCCCGCTGGGCCGATATTTCGGAGGTTCGTGACGACCGGGTATATGTGCTGGTTACCCGCTTTCAGGGTGTTTTGATCAAACGCCTGATCAACCGATATCATGAGGGAAAGATCA
>JAJKIL010000297.1 GCA_021154515.1 Niastella sp.
AGCACCAAAAGTATCATTACCGCCAATTACCTGGTTGGCATTGTTGTGGTGGCCATAGGCGTAACGCTGGGCTTTTTTGCCAAAGATGTGAACAGCATTTTGCAATGGATCGTGAGCGCTTTATATGGCGGCTATATTGCAGCCAATATGTTGAAATGGTATTGGTGGCGGTTTAATGCCAGCGGTTTTTTCTGGGGCATGACAAGTGGTATAATAGCGGCGCTGGTATTCCCCTATATTTTCAAAAATACCCTGCCTTTGTATAGCTGGCCCCTGTTATTCCTGATCTCGCTGGCCGGTTGTTTTATCGGAACCTGGTTAACCCCGCCCACGGATGAAACCGTATTGAAACAATTTTATAAAACAGTAAAGCCATGGGGGTTCTGGAAACCGATTCAGGCAAAAGTACTAAGCGAAGACCCTGCCTTTGTGCCTAACAACCGGTTTAAACTGGATATGTTCAACGTAGTGTTAGGGATCATTGGCCAGTGTTGTTTAACCATTTTGCCTATGTACGTGGTATTATGGTTAAAACTACCCCTGCTGATCACCGTTGCCATCCTGGTGGTGATTGTGCTGGTATTGAAACGAACCTGGTGGGAAAAACTCGAAAACTAAACAGACTTTAAAATTGAACTGCCATGGATACCAATTTTTTGAAGCGGCTGGAAATGCTCGAAAAATCACATGAGAAATTAATTAACCGTGCCAATGAAAAAAGGGAGGAAGATAATGGTATTTATTGCCGGTATAAGAATCCGGTGTTGACTGCCTTGCATACGCCCCTGTTCTGGCGCTATGACCTCAATGCGGCAACCAATCCATTTTTAATGGAACGGATCGGTATCAATTCCGTGCTGAATGCCGGCGCCATTAAATTGAATGGAAAATATTATTTGATCGCGCGGGTAGAAGGCGCCGACCGGAAATCATTTTTTGCAGTGGCCGAAAGCGCTACCGGTATCGATGGTTTCCAGTTCTGGGATTACCCGGTGCTGATGCCCGAAACAAGTGTGGAGGATACCAATATTTACGATATGCGTGTAGTGCAACATGAAGACGGCTGGATCTACGGTTTGTTCTGCACCGAACGGCGCGATCCCAATGCGCCGCCTGCCGATCAGTCTTCGGCTATTGCCCAATGTGGCATTGCCCGCACAAAAGACCTGGTAACCTGGGAACGGCTGGCCGATCTGAAAACCTCTTCGCCGCAACAGCGCAATGTGGTATTGCATCCGGAGTTTGTTGATGGGCAATACGCTTTTTATACCCGTCCGCAGGATGGATTTATTGAAGCCGGCTCGGGTGGTGGTATCGGGTTTGGGTTAAGTAATTCCATGGAACAGGCCGTTATACATAAGGAAGTTGTGATTGACAAAAGAGTGTACCATACCATTTCTGAGTTAAAGAACGGGTTGGGGCCTCAACCGATAAAAACAAGCCAGGGCTGGTTGCATTTGGCGCATGGCGTGCGCAACACGGCTGCGGGTATGCGTTACACCCTGTACCTGTTTATGACCGATCTGAAAGACCTTACCAAAGTGATCTATAAACCCGGTGGTTATTTTATTGCACCCGAAGGAGAAGAAAGAGTAGGGGATGTGTCGAACGTAGTGTTTGGCAATGGCTGGACCGTTGATGACGATGGCCGTGTGCTGATCTATTATGCTTCGTCAGATACCCGCATGCATGTTGCGGAATCCACGATTGAACAGCTGGTTGATTATGTGATGCACACGCCGGCAGATGGCTATACTTCCGCCGCTTCGGTACGCACCTTGTACAGGATGATTGAAAATAACAAGATCGCCCGGCAACAGCATATTTAACAGCCATCTGAGCAAAAAAAGTGGTATAATCGTTACATGAACCGGGAACTTTTTTCAAACGAATTGCAACACGAGCTGCTTGCTATACTGGATTACTGGCTGCAACACGCTGTTGATGAAAAACAGGGTGGTTTCTATGGCCGGATCGATAATAACAACAGGAGCTATCCCGATGCGCCTAAGGGCAGCGTACTGAATGCCCGCATTTTGTGGACATTCTCCGCTGCTTATCATTTAACCAACGACCCACGTTATGCAACGGCAGCCGATCGGGCCTTTGCCTATATCCGCGAACATTTTGTCGATTCTTTGTATGGCGGCGTTTACTGGAGTGTAACCAGTAATGGCGAATCGTACGATACCAAAAAGCAGGTATATGCCCTGGCCTTTGTATTGTATGGCTGCAGCGAATATTATCGCGCTTCAAAGAACGAATCAGCCAAAGCGCTGGCCATTCAGTTGTATGAAGTAATTCAACAAAAAAGTTATGACCATAAACAGGGCGGTTATTTTGAAGCCTTCGACCGGCATTGGGAAGGAGTGGCTGATGTGCGCCTGAGCCATAAAGATGCGAATGAAAAGAAAACCATGAATACGCACTTGCATATTCTGGAAGCTTATACCGCCTTATATAGAATTTTCCCCGATGAATTGCTGGCAAAGCACATTGCTGAACTGCTTCGCAATTTTCACGATCACATCATCAATCAACAAACCGGTCACCTGCATTTATTTTTTGATGAACACTGGAATGTGAGATCTGACACCGTTTCCTACGGGCATGATATAGAAGCCAGCTGGCTGTTACCGGAAGCAGCTGAAACAATCGGGGATAAAGAATTGATAGCACAAATGCGGGCCAATGCCCTTAAAATGGCCGATGCGGTAATTATTGGGCTCGATACCGATGGTGGCCTTTGGTATGAGTATGAGGCTGCGAATAACAGGTTGATAAAAGAAAAACACTGGTGGCCGCAGGCCGAAGCGATGGTAGGTTTTTACAATGCCTGGCAAATTAGCGACCAGCATGAATACCTGCAGTATGCTTACAATGTTTGGGCATTCATCAAACAATACATCCGCGACGACAAAAACGGCGAATGGTTCTGGGGGGTGAACGAAGACCACACCGTTATGCAGGGACAGGATAAAGCTGGGTTGTGGAAATGTCCTTACCACAACGGCCGCGCCTGTATTGAATTAATAAAGCGAATTGGTAACCAGGGTGGGACACTCAAAGGGTGGGTCACTCTTTGAGTGTGGCTCACCCTACCAAATCGGCAGGCGACAATTGCGTATAGTCTTTTGTATACCGGATGATGTTGTTGTACACAGCAAACTCCTCTTTTTCGTGCATGGTAGTCAGCACTACAGCAGACATGCCGGCATTTTTTGCAGCTTCCACGCCTTTGGGTGCATCTTCAAACACCAGGCAATTGGCAGCATCAACGCCTAACAACTGCGCACACTTCAAATAAGTTTCAGGGTGAGGTTTGCTGGTGGTTACATCGTCAGCGCTCACGATGGTCTTGAAATATTTGCGGATGTTTAAATTGTCCAGCACAAAATCAATATTGAACATAATGGCGGCAGAGCCAATGGCCATTGGAATGTTCATGGCATGTGCTTTTTCAAGGAATTGCTGTAAGCCGGGGATCAGCTGCAGATGTGGTTTGTATTCCTGTTGATATCGTTTTTCTTTTTCAAGAGAAAGGTGGTTCATTTCCTCAGTGGTAAACCGGTCTTCGCCGAAGATCCGGATCAACAACTCGCTGTTTTTGCCATACATGTGGTGCTTGGTTTCTTCCCAGCCTAAGTTAGCGCCCAGATCATCATTTAAAATTTGATACCATGCTTTTAAGTGAAACTGCATATCATCGATCATGGTACCGTTCAAGTCGAATAAAAAAGCCTTATCCATAAGAATCTCCCTGTGCATTTAAAATAAAAAACACCGCAAAAGTAAGGCTTCAGCCTCGTTTTACGGTGTAAAACAACAAAACACTATGTTATATTATCTTTCTACTTTACTCAACTTCTTGTGGGTCAAATAGTAAAACTTACCTGCATGCGGCAGCCCCTGCCGGGCGCTGATTCAATTGTAACCCGGCCATTAAATAATTCTGCCCGGCTTATAATATTTGTAATACCAATGCCCTTTCTTTTTTGAGTAGTGTCGAACCCGTTGCCATCATCGGCAATGGTAATCAGCAACTGCCGGTTCTTTTGTACAATGGCAATTTGTACTTCTGTGGCGTTGGCGTATTTTATAGTGTTGTTCAATTGTTCCTGCACAATGCGGAAGATGGTCATTTTCAATTTATCGTCGAGCTGCGGTTCATCGGGCACTGCGAAATAAAGGGAGAGCGTGAAAGGCTGCGCCAGCCGAACTTTTTGAATAAGTTCATTCAGCGAGAGTTCCAGACCCACCGCTTCGTCAAATGTTTCAATCATTGATTTTGACAGCCGTCTTATTTCTTCAACGACGTCGCTGATAGTATCCCGGCTACGCGTGATCATGTCATTCGTAAGTCCAGGCGTATCCTGGGCGCAATTGAGGTACAGCTTTGCGGTACCAAGCATCTGGCTGATGTTATCATGCAGTTCACGGCCCAGGGTGGCGCGTTCCTTTTCCTGCGCATCGATCACCGCTTTGGTTACTTCCTGCTGCCGTTGGATTTCTTTTTCAACCAGCTGATTTTGCAGCTCTATCTTTTCCGTAATATCACTGGCCAGTATCAGCCAGGCATTACGGCCTTTATAATTAATGGCATGCGCCCACACTTCAACAAAGATGGTTTCGCCATTCTTTTTAACGTGCCTGCGTAAGATGGAAGGGTGGTTGGGGTTGTCAACCTTAGGCAGCACCTGTTGCAGGTCTACCTGTTCATCGGGCGACAAAATATCCATGGATCTCATTTGCATAAATTCTTTCCGTGAATAGCCATATAACTGTATGGTGGCTTCATTCACATCCAGGAACTGCATGGTTTCGGCATCGCAAACCCCAATGGGGAGCGGACTGTTATAGAACAGGTTCTTATACAGGTATTCCGACTCCTTTATCAATTCTTCTGCTTTTTTTCGTTCGGTAATATCCCTGTAGTTGCCTACCAGTGCATTGATGCCCGATCTTTGTAGCATATTCGATGCCAGGCCCTGCACCCATCGTTCGTTACCCTGTTTGTCAAATACCTTGAGGTCAATGGTGTATACCTTCTCGGGATGTTGAATCAGGTTTTGCAGCAGATCGCCCATTGAGGGCAAACTATCGGGATGGATAAACGAACACACATGCCGGCCCATGTAATCGGCTTCTTCGTACCCGAATACTGTTTTAGACGAAGGAGAACCGTAAAAAATATTCCCTTCGGCATTGGCCATGGTAATGATGTCGGTGCTATTCTCGATAAGCGATCTGAATTTCAATTCGCTTTGGCGCAATGCTTCTTCGGCTTTTTTACGTTCGGTAATATCCTGGGCAGAGCAGGAGAGGGCGATGACTGTATCGTCTTCCCATACCGGTGTTACAGTAATGTTGAAGAAAACTGTTTTTTCCTGAATAGATAGTTGGTGGGTAAATCGTTGGGCGGTACCGTTAAAAGCTTCCAGGTAAATGGCTGACCATGGTAACTGTTGGGTTGGGTCCAGCAGACCAAGGCAATCAATAACCTCGTCACCGGGTAATACTTCCCTGCCCGATAATTGTTTTATAGTATTGCGAAGGTGGAGATTGCAAACTATGTATTGAAGGCTTTTATCAATGATCCAGGTGTACCCTTCGGTATTTTCAATTACACCATTCAAAATGGCAGCAGCGGTGGCATTCCGTTTAGGGCCAATCGTTGCCTGCATAGTTATCTCACTATGCGAAACAGATGAGGTTTGCATAAAATAGTAAGTATTAAAAAACGTCAATAAAACACATTGTTTTGGTGACAAGTCACGAAAACAAATCCTGGTTGGGAAGGGATTTAATGCTACTAGCCAGAGAGTTAAATGTACCGGTGAATTGGTTGGAAAGTCACTGAGCCTTATGAGAACGTGTATAAGTGAAAACCCGTTCTGTAAATTTAAAGAAATATATTAATCAGACTGCATTAACGGTTATAAATCTTATCTATTGCCTTTTTTCTTTATGATTAGAGGTCCTATCTATCTTTTATACGCAAATGCTATTCAATACAATACGATGGTTGTTGAGCAAAGGTTGTGTATTTTATAGAATTGCTGCAAAAATGTTTTTGTGATGGCCGTCCCTCGTGTAATTTTGGCGCCATGGAAAGTACGTTGGTGCAGCCGCTGGTGTCAAAAAAAGCGGCCCGGTTATCGATAGGGGCGTTTTTCTTTATTGCCGGATTATGTTTCGCCAGTTGGGCTTCCCGCATTCCCGATATAAAGCAACACCTTCAGTTAAGTGATGGCGGCCTGGGGGCAGTTTTGTTGGCCCTTCCCGTTGGGTTAATGGTGTCATTGCCTTTTTCAGGCTGGCTGGTGCATCATTTTGGCAGCCGGAAGATGGTTTTACTGGCCGCCCTGCTATATCCGCTTATTTTATGCAATATTGGTCTGGTACAGCAAACCTGGCAGCTGGTGGTAGCTTTGTTTGTCTTTGGGTTGTTGGGTAATCTGTTCAATATTGCGGTAAACACGCAGGCCGTAAGCCTGGAAGTGTTGTATGGCCGCTCCATCATGGCTTCTTTTCATGGTATCTGGAGCCTGGCGGGTTTTACCGGCGCGTCTATTGGTACCCTCATGATCAATTTTCATTTACCACCCTTTACCCATTTTTGCATTATAGCCGCTACGGCGTTTTTAATGATCGCGTTGTTGTATCGCAACTCCCTGCGGCAGGATATAAACGCTGATGATGATCGCCCGTTATTTGCCAAACCCGATGCTACGTTATTAAAACTGGGGTTAATTGCCATGTGTTGCATGGTTTGCGAAGGCGCCATGTTCGACTGGAGTGGCGTATATTTTCAAAAAGTAGTAGCCGTATCAAAAGGATTAATTCCACTCGGGTATACCGCGTTCATGTGTACGATGGCCGGCGGACGTTTCGCCGGTGATAAACTGGTTACCCGTCTGGGCGCATTACGGATGCTGCAGTTAAGCGGGCTGGTTATTGCCAGCGGATTGGTGATTGCTATTACATTTCCTACATTGATTACAGCTACAGTAGGTTTTATGCTGGTTGGAATTGGCGTATCTTCTGTAGTACCGCTTGTATATGGCGTTGCCGGAAAATCAACAGTCTTCTCACCAGGTGTTGCCTTAGCCGCCGTATCTACTATCGGTTATCTTGGGTTTTTAGCCGGTCCGCCGATGATTGGGTTTATTGCACAAGCGGTTAGTTTACGGTTGTCATTCGCTCTTATAGCTGTTTTAGGGTTTACAACCACCATTATTTCTTCAAGGACTAAATTCTAGTTCAAAGTTTTAAGTTTAAACTTTCTACCTCAATAGCGACTATCGTAACAATTTAGCCACTTGTTCCCCGATAACCGGTGCTAACGCAACCCCCATTCCACTCATTCGTACCGCACAAAATACCTGCGGTGAAACTTCTTTTACAATAGGCATCTTTTCGTTACCCATTCCCATAATTCCACTCCAGCGATCGGTGATGGTGTAATTATAGCCGGGCAGAATATAAGTGCTGAGAAAATATTCCAGTTCCTGTTGAATGGTATCGGTGGTAGTGAGTTCGGTGGTGGCTTCTGCAGAGAATGCTTTATTGCGGGCGCCGCCTAATAAAACGCGATTGCCAAGATTGCGGAAATAATAATAGCCGGCATCAAAATGAAACGTGCCTTTGAGTGGTAAGTTTTCAATAGGAGAGGTAACGAGTACCTGCCCGCGTGCGGGAACAATATCGAGGTCGGGTAATAATTGCCGGGCAAATGCATTGGTGCAAATGAGTACCTTGCCGCCTTTGAAGTTTACAAACTGGTTGGTGTATAGCTCGATGTGATCGTTTACTTTTTCAAACCCGCTGATCTCGATCGCATTCAGCACGGTTACACCCATCGATTGTACGGCTTGTAACAACGCCTGGCAAAGTTTGCCGGAGTGCAGATAGCCTTCCATTTTGTTTTCGATCAATTGGTCTACCTCGTGTAATCCCAGTTTGTCTATCTTATCATCAGCCCGTTTAAAGGTTCTTTTTTTGCCGGTGATGTCGTGCAGTAGGGTGTTTAGCCGATCTATTTGATATTCCAGGATGGGGATCTTCTCCATGGGTGGCTCGTGAAATAATTCATAGCCTCCGCACAGTTCAAAATCAATAGCCGATTCTTTAAACTCCTTGCGAATGCGTTGTAAGCCTTTATAGCGCATTTCAACCAGTTGCAACATGCTGTCTTCCCCAAAACGTTCGGCATCATCAGCCAGTTCGGTAACGCTGCCAAAGCAGGCGAAACCGGCATTCCGGGTGCTGGCCCCGGTGGGAATGATCCCCCTGTCTATAATAGCAACAGAAAGTGCAGGATCGTGCTTTTTAAGATGCCAGGCGCACCAAAGGCCTACCAGTCCGCTGCCCACGATGATCACATCTTTAGGTGCATAAAAACTTTCTTTTTCCCAAACTGATATTTGCATTTTTATAATTTTACGGCTTAATCTTGCAAAAATTAATCAGCAAACAATTGATGATGAAAAGAATTATCCAATTATTATCCTGTGTATTACTACTCTCCGCACTCTCTGGCTGCGAAAGTACGCAGCAGATCCTTAAATCCATTGAACAGAATTATCCGGCAACCGCCGGGGGACAATTAACCACGGCCGACATAGCAGCCGGCTTAAAACAGGCGTTGGAAGTGGGCGCCCAGAATTCTGGCAACCAGCTGTCTGCCCTGGACGGGTTCTTTAAAAATGCCGCTATCAAGATATTATTACCCCAGGAAGCCCAAAAGGTAGAAAAGACCCTGCGTGACCTGGGAATGGGCAGCCTGGTTGATAAAGCCGTTCTATCGCTGAACCGGGCCGCTGAAGATGCTACCAAATCAGCTGCGCCGATCTTTGTAGACGCCATTAAATCCATGACCATTCAGGATGCACTGGGTATTTTGAAAGGCGGTGATTTTGCGGCTACCAACTACCTGAAGACAAAGACTACTTCGGCTTTAACTTCAGCTTTCAAGCCTGTTATTCAACAATCGTTGGATAAAGTAAGCGCCACCAGGTACTGGTCGGATGTATTTAACACCTATAATAAGTTTGCCACCAACAAGATCAATCCCGATCTAAGTGGTTTTGTAACTGATAAAGCCATCACCGGCATCTTTTACCAGGTAAGTCTTGAAGAACAAAAGATCCGTAAAGATCCTGTTTCCCGGGTAACTGATTTGTTGAAAAAGGTTTTCGGAAGCAAGGAAGCACAGGGCTCTTAGTTGAAAGTTGAAAATTCAAAGTTGAAAGTTGAAAGATCTGAGATTGCCGATAATAGTCAGCGTTCAGCAATAAGGACTTTCACGTTTCACGTTTGCCGTTTCACGATAAAAGAAAAGGGGCACCTGAATTCAGATGCCCCTTTTCTATAATAAAGCTTCTTACTAGATGTGAATCGCTTCACCATAAGCAACTTCAATAGCTTCCTTGATATTCTCACTCATAGTTGGGTGAGGATGGATGCTATCCAGTACTTCGTGGTAAGTAGTTTCCAGTTTGCGGGCAACTACAGTTTCGGCAATCATTTCGGTAACGTTGTAACCGATCATGTGGGTGCCGAGCCATTCGCCGTATTTAGCATCGAAGATAACTTTCACGAAACCTTCGTTATGACCGGCAGCAGTAGCTTTACCGGCAGCGCTTAACGGGAATTTACCTACTTTAATTTCATAACCGGCATCTTTAGCCTGTTTTTCGGTCATACCAACTGAAGCAACTTCAGGTGTGCAATAAGTACAGCCTGGTACGTTTCCGTAATCCAGTGCTTCGGGTTGGTGTGCGTATTTCTTTTCACCGTAGGCAATGCTTTCAACGCAAATGATCCCTTCTTTAGAAGCCACGTGCGCCAATGCCTGACCAGGAACGCAGTCACCGATAGCGTAAATGCCTGGTACGTTGGTTTTGTAATATTTATCTACAGCAATTTTGCCCTTCTCAGTTTTTACGCCGAGTTCTTCCAGGCCAATACCTTCGATGTTAGCAGCTACACCCACAGCGCTCAGTACAACATCGGCTTCCAGGGTAACTTCACCATCTTTGGTTTTTACTTTGGCTTTAACGCCATTGCCGCTGGTATCTACACTGGTAACTTCAGAGCTGAGCATGATCTCGATGCCATTCTTCTTGAAGTTCTTTGCCAGTTCTTTTGAAATTTCTTCGTCTTCAACAGGAACAATGCGGTCCATGAATTCAACGATGGTAACTTTAGTACCCAGGGTGGCGTAGAAGTAGCCAAATTCAACCCCGATGGCGCCACTACCTACCACGATCATGCTTTTGGGTTGCGTAGGCAGCACCATAGCTTCGCGATAGCCAATGATCTTTTTACCATCTATTTTCAGGCTGGGCAGTTCGCGGCTGCGACCACCGGTTGCCAGAATGATATTTTTTGCTTCAACGATCTGTGATTTGCCATCGGCGCCTTTTACTTCTATCTGACCTTTGGCTTTCAGTTTTCCGAAGCCCATGATCACGTCGATCTTGTTCTTCTTCATCAGGAACTGAACACCTTTACTCATTTTATCGGCTACGCCGCGGCTGCGTTTGATAACTGCCGAAAAATCAGGAGTGCCAGTGGCTTCGATACCATAATCTTTTGAGTGCTTAATGTATTCAAAAACCTGGGCGCTTTTCAGCAGGGCTTTGGTGGGAATACAGCCCCAGTTCAAACAAATACCACCCAGACTTTCCTTTTCAATGATTGCGGTTTTGAATCCCAGTTGAGATGCCCGGATAGCTGCCACATATCCGCCGGGGCCGCTTCCGAGAACTACTACGTCGTATGCCATTTCGATTTACGATTTTAGATTTTACGATTTACTGAT
>JAJKIL010000298.1 GCA_021154515.1 Niastella sp.
ATTGTGTTTCAACCATTCGATCATTTGCCGATGAGATCAGCATGGCCCGCTCCACGCCCTCCAATGCGGCTTTCAGCGTTTCCTGTACGGTCATGTCGCCGGTGTAGACGTTGACCCCTGGTAAATCAGCTACATATTGTGCTTTAGCGGTATTGCGCACCAGGGCACGAACCTGGTATTGTTGGGCAGCCAGTGCCTGTACGATCAGCGTGCCACTCTGGCCACCGGCGCCGCTTACGAGAATCTTGCTATTTTTCATGAAGGCAAAGCTATAGTGTCAGTAAATTGCTGAGGGGGTGTACATTTAGCAATTTGAGGGGTTGTTTGTTCAATTATCCCATGATACCTTAGCTTCATGAAACAAGTGACCTTTTTGATTGCGGACGGGGTATTGAAACCAAGTTGTCTTTTTAATGCCATTGAGGTGTTCGAAAAGGCCAACGAATTTCTTGAACAAACAACGGGTCAATCTTATTTTGATATCCGGCTTACCGGGACTAACCTGCAACAACGATTGGCGAATGGCTTATTCAGTCTGCAGGTGGCGCCGCTTGATACCATCGGTAAAGCCGGGATAATTATATTGCCAAGTTTTGCAGAGCAGGACGATTATGCGATTGGTAAAAACCGCGAAGCGCTGGATTGGGTTATCAGTCAATTCAGTGCCGGTGCAGAGGTGGCCAGTTTGTGTACCGGTACATTCCTGCTGGCAGCTACGGGACTTTTGAATGGCAAACCCTGCGCCACGCACTGGAAAGCAGCAGCCTACTTTCGCCGGTTGTTTCCTGAACTGGAATTGCATACCAATAAAATCCTCACCGATCAACAGGGCGTGTACACCGCAGGTGGCGCTTTATCAAGTCTTAACCTGGCGCTCTATATTGTAGAAAAATATTGTGGACGCGAAGCCGCACTCTATTGCGCCAGGGTTTTACAGATCGACATTGAACGGGATTCACAATCTCCTTTTATTATGTTTGAAGGATTGAAGGATCATAAGGACAATGTGATCCGCCATATTCAGGAATTCATTGAGCAACATATTGGGGACCGATTGACCGTAGACCAGCTGGCTGTTCATTGCAGTATGGACCGGATTAATTTTACCCGGCGATTTAAAAAAGCTACGCAATTGTCGCCTGCCGATTATGTTCAAAGAGTTAAAGTAGAAGGGGCCAAACGTCTGTTTGAATCAACCGACCAACAAATAAACGAGGTGATGTACAAGGTGGGTTATATAGACGTAAAAGCTTTTCGCCAACTATTTAAGAAGATAGTAGGAATGACGCCCGGTGACTACCGGAACAAGTTCAGTAAAGTGGCTTAAGATAATAAACTATACAAGTTTACCCTCCACATAATTCTTGAAAGAATTGAGTACAGCCTGGCAAAAATCACGCTGCTCTTCCACTGAGGGTTTTTCATCAGGCTCAAAAGTCTCTGTAAGTATTACCGGGTAACCCTGACTGAAAGTGATGGTAGCCGTGCGGCCGCTATTTAGGGTATAGGAGATCAATTCATGGTTTACTACTTCATCATATTTGCCGGTAAAATCAAAACTGAATCTACCATCTTTCGTACCCATGCGATATAAAAATTCCCCTCCGGGTTTACAATCATTTTCTACCAGGGGGGTGTGCCATTCTTCATTTATATTATTCCATTGCTGAATGTCTTTTGGATCATTCCACATCTTCCAGATATGTTCAATTGGTGCTAATATTTCGATATTCACAGTTATCATCACTTTTTTATTCATAATCTTTAAAATTGAGCTATTAGTTAGGTAGCAAACTTATGTACCTTACCCTTCGTCAAAGAGGTGTAAATGCGACAATTTCAGAGGGGGATTGCGACAGAGAGCTTGAAAATAAAAAAGCCCCGACGATATTGTCGGGGCCTTATATTGAAAAGATTATACTAGTTTATTATTTTTTTCCACCACCGATACAAAATCCAACTTTGATACCCATGTATCCGTTCTTTGAAGTGTATGTGGTTTTAGTACCTGATGAAGAAATTGCATCAACCTTGGTAGAAGGAACGATATTATATTCCAGACCTACACGGAAGTGGCTAAGTTCAACACCAGCTCTAACCATTTCGCCAAATTTATGAGCGGCACTAACAGAAGAAGATGCACCGTTATTATTAACAGAAGCAGCCGCCAGGGAATAAATACCCAAGCCAGCACCCGCAAACGGACGAACTGTGTTTTGGGTGAAATAATAATCACCGGTAAGCAGATAAGATCCTGCAGCTTTTACACTAACATCTGCTGCGTTTCCATTTGCGTCAACTGTTCCGCGGGCCATAACTGCAGCTTCCATCCGAAGACCAACTGAAAGATTCGGAATTACTTCATACTTAGGTTCAACTACAAATAACACCCCACCTTTAGCGCCTGTCCCGCCCGGGATGGCATAACCCAAACTAACATCTACTTTAAAGGGTTTAAATGGTGATTCTGTTTGTGCCTTAGCAAATACAACGCTAGATAATAATAGGATACTGAATGTGATTTTTTTCATCGATACTTTGTTTTTAGGATTCTGCACAAAATAGAAGTGATTTTTTTTTAATGCAAGTCAAACGAATAATAAATTTATTATATTGATATTAAAACAATATATCCGGAGGCCTTTCGTTGCTGCATTCTATTGTGTTATGTAAAACTCAATATTGTATTCGGTTTCAGCCAGGTAACCATATTTGCCACAGGATGATAAAACTGCGCTGCCTATGAATAGAATAAGCACGGCAACATTTGAGAGAGGCACTTTCTGTTCGGGCAAATTATCAGACTTATAATCTTCGGGCATGATGACCTGTACCTTTAAAATATACCTGAAGTAGTAAGCAACAACGAGCGCGGCAGGAATACTGATGGATAGCCAGGTGGCCAGATCCCTCGCAATTCCCTGTATGTTCTTATAGCAAAGCAGATAAGCGCCCAGGCCTATAACAATACCAGCTACTGCTGCGAGCAAATAGCCAAGGATACATTGCCATACCCATCTTGTTGGAGATTTAACCAGCGGCTTTAATTGTATGGCATTGATAATACCAATTGACAGGAACATAAACAAGATGTCGAAGGGTACAAACAGGGTATAATAACCAAGCCAGAACACCCAGGGCGTAAAAAATAAAAACGGCCAGATGCCGGCCAGGGTTTTTCGTTTCCCTGCCATTTGAAATGTTTTGTTCTGGGTTCTTACAAGAAAGAAAACAAAAACAAATAAAGACAATGTATGCATCATAAACTGCGGGGTTGTTAACAGTTTATCATGATCGCCGGTAAAACCGTGCGCAATAAGCGGATGAAAAACACCTAACGCACCGGAATAAACGGCGAGGTTGCCAGCTACCCACTTTTTTAAAAATATGTTTTTACCTGATTCCATATAATTTCGATTTACAATGCAAAGCACCGCCATTTTACAGGCGGGAAAAGGGGTATTTTCTGCCTAAAATGATATATTTTACGTCATGGCTTTACAGGGCACGGTCATTCGCACTATTTTTCAAACGGCTACTTCATTTGGAGCAGCTTTCGATACCCTTTGCCAGCTATCAGGCATCAGCCCCGAAGAAATTAGCGACTCAGAAAACATGGTTGAATGGGAGAAAGCAGCGCTTATTTGGGTACCTCTTTTAAAACTGTCGGGCGATCCATTGATTGGCCTGCATGTTGGCATGGGGGTAGATAAACTGCTTCATGGAATGGTTGGCTTTTTGATCCAAAGCAGTAAAAATCTTGACCAGGGTCTTCAGCTATTATGCAGGTATGGCCATATGGCATCGCCGATGGTGGAATACAGGTATACAGTCAATGAGGTGGCTATTCTTGAGATGGCGCAGAACAAGATGTGGCTAATGAAACATCCGGAACCAGCAAGGCATGCCAATGATTTTTTATTCGCAGCAACCATCAATACGATCAATACTCTGTTGGGTAAGCATATTGTTCCTTTAAGGATTGAACTGGCTTACGAAATGCGGGAAATATCAGAATACAGGAAGTTTTTTGGCTGTGAGGTGCTTTTCAATAAAGATACCAACCGCATTATTTTAAGTAAAGAAGTCTTATCAACCCCTATACTCACCAGCGATCAATCCATGTTTCAACTTTTCAGCTCCATTGTGGCTGATAAGCAGGCGCGGTTGGAAACTAACAGTACTGTAGAAAATTTAAAACAGGTATTATTCATGCAGTTCAAGGGAAGGATACCTACGATTGAAGAAGCAGCCTCCGCCATGAGTATGACACCACGCAATTTGCAACGCAAACTGCTGCAGGAACAAACCACCTTCCGCGATATTGCCGGAGAAATAAGAAAAGAAATTGCCTTCCAGTTAATGCAAAACCCGGCTATAAAAATATCCGAGGTTTCCGACATCTTAGGTTATTCAGACCTTACTGCATTTAGAAAGGCCTTTAAATCGTGGACGAATTCAACACCGAGGGAAATGCGCCAAAGCTTCGGCGGTCGAGGTAGTGCTAATTAAGTATCGGTCTTCTCCAGGAATTTCATTAACCCATAAATCATTTTCCTCACAGAAAGCTTTTAAGATGACTGCTTGCCTTTCTTTGATGACTGATTTACCTTCGAAGTCTTCTTTAACCGTTGTACTTGTTGGAAAGCTTGCGCAAAGGAGATTTCTGATTGTTGTGCAAGAATCTTGGCTCCCTTCAATGATAATTCCACCAGTGATATTTTTAATTTTGCTTCGGGTATCATTGGGTAACATTTCTTGTAAAATTAATAAAAAACTGGGAATGCGAGAATCGTCCCATTCAACCAAAAAGGCCTCAAGTCCAATGACTTAAAGCCTTTCCAATTTATTGGTAGTCCCGACAGGAATCGAACCTGTATCAAAAGTTTAGGAAACTTCTATTCTATCCATTGAACTACGGGACCAAAATTCACCGGCAATTGCCCGGTGGAGGGCAAAAATAAGAAGAAAACTTAGAAACCCCGGTGCCCAACTGATTAATTCCCTG
>JAJKIL010000299.1 GCA_021154515.1 Niastella sp.
ACTTGGGGCGCCAGTGGTGAACGATTTACCGCCACCGCCTCTGAATCCCTTACCATCAACCGTTACGGCCGAACTGGCATTACCAAAAGTAAGTTGATTGGCCACTTCCAGAACAACTACACCTCCCGTGCTGCCATTCCAGTCAGGCGCAGTTATTGATTGGCCATTTTTGATGGTTAAATTATACTCGCGTTGGATCCTGATCACCTGGAAGGTTTGTATACCTGCAGAAGAGGTAAATGCCCTTGCGTAATAATTATGTGACAACGGGGCGCCCAGGGTTATTGTACCACCACTGATACCAGATACAACATTATATTCATAGGATCCGGCAACCAGGTTGCTGGTTAAATAGCCGCTGGCACTGCCACCGGCAACGCCATCACCATAAGTATCATTATTCGAAGTATTGAGATCAGCGCCCTGCATCTGAATGATCAACACCATATCGCCACTGGAAAGGGCCGTAGCACTTCCTCTGACATCAAGCGTACCAACGGATACGCTTGTTGTGCCCTTTACAGCATTGGCTGTACCCTGGTAATAAGAGTTTACAATGGTGTTGGTGTTTGTAATTTGTGTTGTACCAGCAGTAGGTGCGGTACCACATTGACTGAATGAACCATAGTACGAAAAGGACATACAAAGGCATAGCATAAATGCCTGGGTACGGGAAATATGTTTTTTCACGATCAACTGAAGTTTGGTTGGGTAATCCGATCAAAGGCCGCAAAGATACCCTTTAACGTAAGACTTAAATATTAAATTATCTTAAGAATTTACCCTTAGACTAAAATTCACCAAACACCCTGAAGCATAACAACAATCATATCTGTTTTTTTTAAAACCTTATACCGAAAATGATCCGGATCAATAAACCGTCTGAATAACAATTAAAAGAATTGAGGCAATCCACAACAAAGCTGCGTACCTTTACTATACATTTGTAAGTACTATCCGGAAATATAGCATTATACCAGCATATAGCAATACTATAAAAAATCAATAACATGCCAAAAATGGAAGGACGCGAATACCATAAATGCCTGGGCATGATACTACCGGTATCAGATGCCATCAGTGTTTTAAGCGGCAAATGGAAATTACCGATCATTATCTCATTACAATTTGGCAATAAAAGGTTCAGTGAAATAGCCAGGGACATTCCTAAAATAACCGACCGCATGTTATCAAAAGAATTACGCGATCTGGAAATGAACAAACTGATAAAGCGAACAGTGTACGACTCCGTGCCCGTTATTGTGGAATATTCATTGACAGAATATGGCGAGTCGCTGGATGACCTGATACACGAGTTGTACAAATGGGGCACCAAACACCGTAAAAAAGTGATGACAAAGGATTAATATGGCAAAACAAACAACAGCGCAACCAGTAATTCGTAAATCAGGTTTCGATTTTTTGCAGACTTTAAAAAAGAACAATCACCGCGATTGGTTCAATGCCCATAAAGAAAAGTATCAACAGGAACAGGAGCAGCTGGAGCTTTTTGCCGAAGCCTTGTTGCGGGAACTGAACAAACACGATGAAATAGAAACTCCATCTGGCAAAAAAAGCCTGCATCGCATTTACCGCGACATTCGTTTTTCAAGCGATAAAACACCTTACAAAACAAACTGGAGCGGAAATTTTAAACGCGCTACCAAATTCAGGCGGGGTGGTTATTATTTTCATCTGGAAGCGGGCAACAGTTATTTGGCCGGTGGTTTCTGGGCGCCTAATGCGCAAGACCTGAAACGCATTCGCGATGAAATTGCTTTTGATGCCGGCCCGTTAAGAAAGATCCTGAAAAGCAAAACCTTCACTGCCACCTTTGGCGCCCTTACAGGCGAACAGGTAAAAACCACGCCCAAAGGTTTCGATGCCGGTCATGAAGCCATTGACCTGTTACGCTATAAACAATACCTGCTGATCCGGCGTTTTTCCGACAAAGAAGTATTGAGCGATCAATTTCTCGCAACAGCCAGTGAGACGTTTAAAAACATGCGCCCGTTTTTTGATTACATGAGTGAAGTGCTTACTACGGATACCAATGGGCTGTTGATGAGTTAATAAGGTTGATATAGTTGACAAGTTAACACGTTAACAAGCTCTGGTTTAACACGCTGCGTTCGTGGTTCTAAGTTTAAGTTATTAGATTCGTAGGTTATTGAGTTCTTTAGTTTGTTAGTTCTTGAGTTTTGTGGTTTATCTGAGTTGCCGCGAGTCCTTTCACGTTTCACGTTTGCCGTTTCACGATTCAATATTACCAGTAGGTTAAGAAGCTAAAAAAGGTATAAATACCTGTTTTTATGAATGGGTTGATTGGTACATTTATAAACTAAAAGTGATTATACATTGACCAGTTCAACCCCATTATTTATGCCTATAGCACACTACGGCGTACTGAAAGGCAAGGCATTTGCAAGCCTGCGCGCCACAGCACAAAGCGAGCATTACCAGATACTCATCAACCACGGAAATAATCCCCACCGTATTGCCATCAATACCAAATCAAGCGAAGCACCCAGCCAGGTATTATATTATGCCAGCGATGATTTTCATCATGAGATCACCGATGCATTGAATCAGGCTGATCTGGCCGTTGGCTTTACCGCGCTCGACTCAAAACCTGGCGGCCTGGCGCTCGATTTCATCCGGCGCAACCTGTTCGATCACGCCGAAATGATCCCGCTGCTTTCCCAGGGGCCCGGCGACAATGACGACTTAAACGACCGGCTTGATTTTTTTGTGCAACAGGCCATCCGCGACGACTCGGCTGTTGTTTATGCCTTTGGCCAGCATTGGCAGGACAATAGCGGAAAAGATAAGTATTTCGCCGAAATAAACCCCAGCACCGGCATTCACGATATTCATATGAACCAGGGTAATCCCCCTGGTAGTTTTTTTGGCGACAATGGCATTTGGCAGGATGGGGGATTGCTCTTCCATTTTGCCAGCCGCAATCGTTGGGCTGCCGTATTTACCGCTTTTCAATCGCAATCATTTCATACAGATGATGTGCACGGCAATCCCATCACCGAACCACAACCTCCCGATCAAACAAAAGCAAATATTCGCATCATTGCGGCCATGGTAAATCCAAAAGGGGAAGAACCTGGAAAAGAATATATCATTCTGCTTAACAAAACCAACCAGGATATCAATTTATCAGGCTGGCAGATCGTTGACAAATTGAAAAAGGCCGACACTATCGGCAACCAGGTTTTACCAGCCGGAGATACGGTACGCATAAAGTTAACCGGACAGGGCGCCCAATTAAGTAACAAAGGTGGTAATATCACTTTGTTGAATAAAGAGCAGGTGAAAATAGACGGCGTTACCTATACAAAAGAAGATGCATCCGTAGAGGATCAATTAGTAGAATTGTAATCTGAATTTTCATAACCGGGACAAACAGAAGGCCTCTCGATAGATCGGGAGGTTTTTATTTTAACAGCAAGCACTAGCCTAAAACCAGGCGCCGGCAGGCACTAAACAATTTTAGCACCCGAACGCAAATAGCCGCAAGAGTCGCAATCAGGATTAAGCAGGATGGCGCATCGGTGGTTTTCCTTACCTTGTTCATCTTAAAACAAAAAAAGGCTTGTCAATGAAAAAACAACTGCTCATTGCTGTCTGGTGCATCCTGTTAGGTACTTTGGGTGCAACCGGCCAGGTTACGCTGCAGCTGCAACACCTGCTCACTGAAAATCTTGTAAATCCCCTTGGAATAAACGTCACAACACCGCGTTTTAGCTGGCAGCTTTCGGGCGCCCGGCGCAACGTGCAACAATCTGCCTGGGAAATAAAAGTAACAGCCGGCAAAACCGCCGTATGGAGCAGCGGAAAGATCAATTCCGCGCAATCGGTACAGGTGCCCTATGCTGGCAATCCATTGCAACCAGCCACTAAATACAGCTGGCAGGTACGCGTTTGGGACAATAACGGCATCGTTACACCCTGGAGCGCACCGGCAACCTTTCAAACAGCTTTATCAACAGCTGCCGACTGGAAAGCCCAGTGGATCATGCCCGGGTTTACCGAAGATGCGGTTAACCGCCCGGCCATCCTGTTTCGTAAAACATTCTCCTTACCGAAAAAGATCCGCACAGCCACTGCCTATATTACGGCGCATGGAATGTACGAAGCCCGGATAAACGGGCAACGGGTAGGGGATGCGTACCTCACTCCCGGCTGGACGAGTTACAACAAACGCCTGCAATACCAGGTGTATGATGTTACGCCGTTACTGGTTGCCGGCCCCAACGCTATTGGCGTTTCGGTAGGCAATGGCTGGTACCGCGGTTACCTGGCCTGGAGTGGTAATAAAAACTCCTGGGGCAGCGATGCCGCCTTGCTGGTACAGATAGCCATCACGTATACCGATGGTTCTACCCAGGATCTGATAACCGATGGCACCTGGAAGTCTTCCACCGGGCCTATCCGTTATGACGAAATATACCATGGCGAAACTGTAGATACCCGCGAGGAAAGAACCGGCTGGGCAAGTGCAGCCTTCAACGAAGCGGCATGGAGCGGCGTACAAACCGGCGATTTTTCAAAAGAGGTCTTGATCCCAACATATAATGAACCGGTAAGAAAGCACGAGACCTTCAAACCCGTAAAAGTGATTACCACGCCTAATGGAAAAACCGTGCTTGATTTTGGCCAGAACCTTGTTGGCTGGGTAATGGTAAAAGCAAAAGGCAACAGCGGCGATTCCATTGTGATAAAGCATGCCGAAGTGCTGGATAAAAATGGTAATTTCTACACCGAAAACTTACGGGCCGCCAAAGCAACGGCCACCTATATCCTGGATGGAAAAGAAGAAAGAACGCTGGAGCCGCATTTCTCCTGGTTTGGCTTCCGGTATATACAGGTAGAAGGCTATCCCGGAGAAATAACCCCCGACAACTTCACGGCGGTTGCCCTGTATTCAGACATGCAACCCACGGGCAGCTTTACCTGCTCACAGCCATTGGTCAATAAATTACAACATAATATTCAGTGGGGACAACGCGGCAACTTTCTCGATGTGCCCACTGATTGCCCGCACCGTGATGAACGTCTTGGCTGGACGGGCGATGCTCAGGCATTCTCCCGCACGGCATCGTTTAATTTTGGCGTCAATAATTTCTTTGCCAAATGGCTGCATGATGTGGCGGCCGATCAAAGAGCCGATGGCGCGGTGCCACATGTAATACC
>JAJKIL010000300.1 GCA_021154515.1 Niastella sp.
CCTTTCACGTTTCACGTTTGCCGTTTCACGATTCAACTTACGACCTCAAAAATTCGTTATTAAGAAGAACTTCGTTTAAATAAGATGAGCGACAATAAAAACACTCCCGGTGCCGAAAATCCTGAACATTTCACCGGATTACACCTGGGGCATATCAAGAAATCTGCGGCAGGAATACCGGCCATTGTGGAATCGATAAAACAAGTGGTGGGGGAAGCTGGCGCTGTCCGTGGTTTGAAGGCGCTGAACCATATGAACCAGAAAGGCGGGTTCGATTGTCCCAGTTGTGCCTGGCCCGACCCTGATGATGACCGCTCTACCCTGGGCGAATATTGCGAAAATGGCGCAAAAGCCGTCGCAGAAGAGGCCACGCTTAAAAAATTAACGCCTGAATTCTTTGCTGAAAATAGTGTTCAGGATTTAGCCGCGCTTACCGATTATGAAATAGGCCGCAAGGGCCGTATTGCCCAGCCTATGTTCCTCCCGCATGGCGGCACGCATTATCAGCCCATCACCTGGGACGATGCCTTCCATAAAATAGGCGCTACCTTAAATAAATTATCCAGCCCCAATGAAGCCATCTTTTATACCTCCGGGCGCACCAGTAACGAAGCGGCTTTTTTATACCAGCTTTTCGTTCGTGCCTACGGCACCAACAACCTGCCTGATTGCAGCAATATGTGTCATGAAAGCAGTGGTGTAGCCCTGGGTGAATCGCTGGGTATTGGTAAGGGCTCGGTAAAATTGGAAGATTTCTATGAAGCAGAGGTGATCATCATCCTCGGACAAAACCCGGGCACCAATCATCCCCGTATGCTGACCGCTTTACAAAAAGCGAAGGCGAACGGCGCCCGCATTATTGCGGTGAACCCGTTGCCCGAAACGGGATTGATGGGTTTCAACAACCCGCAATCGGTAAAAGGTTTGCTGGGTATGGATATCCACCTCACCGATATTTTTCTACCGGTTATCATCAATGGCGATATGGCCCTGCTGAAAGCCGTTGAATACTACTTGTGGCAACACGAACAACGCGAGCCGGGTAAAGTATTCGATCGCGATTTTATTGAGCATAACACAGTGGATTTTGATGCCTTCATCAATGACCTGCAACAACAAAACCCCGAGCAATTAGCGAAGGCCTGCGGCATTTCCTTACCACAGATCCGGGAAGTGGCCGACCTGCTGAAAGATAAAACAAAGATCATTGCCTGCTGGGCCATGGGTCTTACGCAACATGTGAATGCGGTAGACACCATTAAGGAGATTGTAAACCTGTTATTGCTCAAAGGCAGCATAGGCAAACCAGGCGCAGGCACCTGTCCTGTACGTGGCCATAGCAATGTGCAGGGCGATCGCACCATGGGTATTTTTGAAAAGCCTTCAGAACAATTCCTGGATAGTATTGCTGCCAACTTTCATTTCACGCCCCCTAACAAACACGGGTACGATGTGGTGGAAGCCATCAAAGCCATGCATGGCGGAAAAGCATCAGTATTTATTGCCATGGGTGGCAACTTCTTATCTGCCACACCCGATACGTTGTACACCGCTGCTGCGCTGCGCAAGTGTTTGCTGACCGTGCATGTATCCACCAAGCTTAACCGAAGCCACCTGGTGCATGGGCATGAAGCATTGATACTTCCCTGCCTGGGCCGCAGCGATAAAGACCTGATGAACGGGGAAGAACAAATTGTTTCGTGCGAGAACTCTATGGGGGTTGTTCAACTGTCGAAGGGCGTTTTGCATCCCGTGTCTGACCAGTTATTGAGTGAGCCGGTGATTGTTTGCCGCCTGGCCAAGGCTACGCTGGGCAATCGCAGCCCCATAAACTGGGATAATTATTTACAACATTACGATCAGATAAGAGAGGATATTGAGCGCACCATACCCGGCTTTGGGGATTACAACAAACGGTTACGTGATCCGGGTGGATTTTATTTACCTAATTGCAACCGGGATGGCGCATTTAATACCACGTCGAAGAAAGCGCATTTTAACATCGCCCCTATTCATACCATTCATTTGCACGAAGACGACCTGCTGATGATGACCATTCGCAGCCACGACCAGTTCAATACCACTATTTATGGATTGAACGACCGGTACCGGGGCATTTATAAAGAGCGGCGGGTAATACTCATGAATCAGGGCGATATGGACCGGCGCAATCTAAAACAGGGAGATATGGTTGATATTTACAATCATCACGGCGGTGTGGAGCGGGTAGCGCACAAATTCATTGTAGTGCCTTATCCTATTCCGCCAACATGCGCGGCTACTTATTTTCCTGAAACCAATGTGCTGGTTCCTGTAAACAATGTGGCTAAGAAGAGTAATACGCCTGTTTCTAAGGCAGTAATTATTTCGGTGAAGAAAGTGAGTGGTGAATAGACTAATTAAACAAACTTTGCGATTCGCGGCTTTGCAAAGAAGTCTCCCACTCTAACAGCATATCCAATGTACCTTCCATGTTGATGATCATCTTTTCGGTGCAGGTGATCAGCGTATCGAGGTAATAAGCGATGTGCGAAATAACCTGAACACGGCTCTTGCTGTTTTCCTGTTCGGTTTCTTTTTGCAGCAACAGGTGAAAGTATTGATAAAATTCACCAATCTGGTATAGGTAATCTTCAATAATGCGGTGCATGGTAGCTACTTCTTCACTGTCAACGGACTGGTTAACGGCAAAGCTGGTTTCATCAAAATAACAGGCGTTTAAATTGCCGAGTAATAATTCCTGGCCATTGGTTTCATATTCATTCACCAGGTCAATGAACGATCCCAGTAATTCAAGCAGGTGTTTATAATATTGAGCAGTAATAGGTTCTGCATTGGCATGGCTACGGCATTCCTGGTGTAATTCCTGGATAAAAGCCAATAGGCGTTGTGCATCCTGACTATCTTTCTTGGTAAGCTTTGTTAACAGGCGATCGATGATGCCATTGTCGAACAAATGTTCGTTCAGGGCGCTGCCCACCACATTCATGTCTGCATCACTCATCCGGTTGTAGGTGCTGATAACGATTTGCTCGTATTGCTTTTCTTCAGCGCAAAAGGTAACAGGTTGCTCTTGTCTGAATTGCTTGGTGAAGCTGCTGTTGAAAGGATAGCTGGACATAACAGTGATTTAAAATTGAAGGAATGAAAACCACATCACAATATTACAACGGCCACACAGCGATTTACAAGTATATGCACTTGTAATCCATGTCATTACTGGTTAATATACCGGCCTCTAATCATTATTATGTATGACGTAGGGGCTTTAGGGAAGTTTAATGGTGGGATTGTGCACTTGTATAACGACAGACTTCAAAAAGATATTGAGTGATCTCTTCAAAATTGTTACAGCAAATTGGTTTACAATGAAGGAATACCCATTCACCATTAACGGCAATCACATTAAAGTGGTGATCGCCGTCATTGTTAAAGTTTGCCGGCAATAATATATTTGAAAAAAGCACCAAAAAGAGACAACCTGGTGACGTTTGACCAACCATATTAAAGTAAAGTATAGCCATGAAAATATCTCCTTTGCACACAACCAGATCAACCTTCCGCGATGTAAGCACTTTACATATTTCAAGCCCGGCGTTTGAACCCAATGGGATTATTCCTTCCAGGTTTACCTGCGACGGCGCCAATGTGAATCCTCCGTTGGATATTATTGATATTCCTGCTGTTACAAAAAGTCTGGCGTTGATCATGGATGATCCCGATGCGCCTATCCGGCCCTGGGTACACTGGCTGGTCTGGAATATCCCGGTAGCGCACCATATAAAGGAAGACACTCTGTTTAAAGAACAGGGAATCAATGACTTCAGGGAGAACCGGTACGGCGGGCCCTGTCCGCCCTACGGCGTTCACCACTACTTTTTTAAATTGTACGCCCTTGACATCCAATTGACCCTTACGCCCAGAACTGATAAGAAGGGCCTGGAACGGGCTATGGATGGGCATGTGTTGGCTTATGGGGAGTTGGTTGGTAGATATATGCGGAGGTAGTTTGTTAGTTTGTTAGTTTGTTAGTTTAAAGTTCAATGTTGAAATGCTTAGGTTTTGAATTCCTGCTTCCGGGATACTAAGTTTAGGTTATTGAGTTTGTTAGTTTATTAGTTTATTAGTTCAAAGTTGGCAGGCTTAGGTTTTTAGTTCCTGCCTTCGGATACTAAGTTTAGGTTATTAGGTTCGTAGGTTATTAAGTTCTTAGGTTTCCTGGTTCAGAAACTTAATAACTAACAAACTAAAGAACTAAAAAACTTAATGCAAATTTCCGACTACGAATGCAACTCTTGCTTTACAAACTTGCTTTTTCAATTCCCCCTCCATCACCTTTGAAACCAAATGCATTCTTACGAAACTTTTACTGATACGGGTAAACGCGCAGAACTCATCTACGGTTATTATCTCGCCTTTTTCTTTGCCATAAAAACTGCGTAGCGCCGACACTACCTGCCGGGCTTCGGCATAAGTGACCGACATAATACGGGTGACATCAAGGGCATTAATGTACCATTGTTTAAAAAATGGTTTTGTAGCATGGTGAAGAGTACTAAAAAAGGGAAGTTCTTTTGAGCGGAAGCGTGTTGTGGGTGCGGGCATAGGGAAGTGTCGTTTTTAGTTTTCGCCAATAATGGCTAACGCTTACTAATCAGAATGCCTGCCAGAACCTACTCATTACAACCTTTACCGATACCTGAATTGTAAAGGCCAACACTAATTTACAACTTTTAAGCATATACGGAACAAAACATATTGACAATTGATAATAATCAATTTCAGGACAGAGCATTCCAATCCTTTTCTAAAATTTCGTTAACAATTCATCTCCCGGTTCTGGCATAATAATTATGTGATTTAGTAGATACTTAATTGGCGAACATGGAACCTACAAAACAAGCTTTCAACGAAAAATTGCATTGGTATAAAGACGCTATAATTTACGAACTGCACATTAAAGCGTTCTGCGATAGCAATGGCGATGGAATTGGTGATTTTGGCGGCCTGATGCAAAAACTTGACTATTTACAGGAATTGGGCGTAAATGTGATCTGGTTACTACCGTTTTACCCTTCTCCGTTGCGCGACGATGGCTATGATATTGCCGATTATTACAACATCAATAGTTCCTATGGCAATATTCCCCAGCTGAAAACCCTGTTGCACGAAGCACATCAGCGCAACCTGAAAATTATCACCGAACTGGTCATTAACCATAGTTCCGACCAGCATCCCTGGTTTCAACGGGCGCGTTCGGCGCCAAAAGGTTCGCCTGAAAGAAATTATTATGTCTGGACAGATGATCCCTCTCAATATAAAGACGTCCGCATCATTTTCCAGGATTTTGAAGCTTCCAACTGGACCTGGGATCCCGTAGCGGAACAATATTACTGGCACCGGTTCTTTCATCACCAGCCCGATCTTAATTACGACAACCCACTGGTGCAACAGGAAGTGTTCAACCTCCTCGATTTCTGGTGCAATATGGGGGTGGATGGTTTTCGGTTAGATGCGGTGCCTTATTTGTACGAACGCGAAGGCACCAATGGGGAGAACCTGCCCGAAACCCATGCCTTTCTAAAACGGTTACGGGCACATGTTGACGCCAAATTTCCCGGCACCGTTTTGCTGGCGGAAGCCAATATGTGGCCCGAAGATTCCGCCTCTTATTTTGGCGATGGGGACGAATGCCACATGAACTATCACTTTCCGGTAATGCCCCGTATGTTCATGGCGCTGCAAATGGAAGACCGCTACCCTATTACCGACATTTTCGATCAAACACCTGCTATACCCCCCACCTGCCAGTGGGCCATCTTCCTGCGCAACCACGATGAGCTCACGCTTGAAATGGTAACAGATGAAGAACGGGATTACATGTATAAGGTATATGCAAAAGATCCCAAGGCACGCATTAACCTCGGCATCCGGCACCGGTTGGCGCCTTTAATGGAAAACAACAGAGAAAAAATAGAACTGCTCAATTCATTGCTGTTCTCCCTGCCCGGTACGCCGGTGATCTATTATGGTGATGAAATTGGGATGGGTGATAACTTTTATCTGGGTGATCGCGATGGGGTTCGTACGCCCATGCAATGGTCGCCCGACCGCAATGCGGGTTTTTCGTATGCCAATCCGCATCAATTGTATCTGCCCCTCATACTCGACCCGGAATATCATTACGAATCGGTGAATGTAGAAATGCAACGCCGCAACACTTCGTCGCTGTTCTGGTTTATGAAACGCATGATAAATATGCGTAAAAAACATAAGGCATTCGGGCGGGGCGATTTAACCTTTTTGAATGTTGACAACCCGAAAGTGCTGGCCTTTTTGCGGAAGTATGAAGAGGAGACGCTGTTAATTGTGGTGAACCTGTCGAAGTTTGCACAGGTGGCTGAAGTACCATTGGAAGGATATAAAGGTTTTGCCTTAATTGAACTGATGAGCCGCAATAAATTCCCGGCCATTGGCAAAGCGGAAACCTATTTCTTTACGCTGGCGCCGCATACCTGGCTGTGGTTCTCGCTCGAAAAAGCCCATCCTGAAATTGATCAAAAAAAAGCGATCCCGTTAATACAGGTAAACCAGTTTAAAGACATAGTTAGCAAAGGACCCCGGGCAGAAATGGAGAATGCTATTTTACCGGCCTACCTCAAACAATCCAGGTGGTTTACGGGTCGCGCCAAACAGGTTTACAATGTAGAGATCATTAACCAGGTGAACATTCCTTCCTCGCCTGAAGCATTGTTATTATTGATTGAGGTAACCTACGAAAGCGGGCTGCCTGAAATGTACCAGCTGATGGTAACCTTTGTTCAGGACGCGGTGGCGGCAAAACTGGGCAACAGTTTTCCGCATTCCATTATTGCCCATATGCATATAGGCGGGCAGGAAGGTATTTTGTGCGATGCGTTGTATGTTACCAGCTTTCAGCAATGGCTTTTTCAAAACCTGTTGCGCAATGAAACGCTGGCGGTGAAAGAAAACAACCAGTTGAAATTCTATAACAATGGTGCACTGGGCGCCTACGCCGCACAACATGATGATATAAAACCAAAGATTTACGAAGGCAATCGCTATCAAAGCGCCATTACCTACGATAACAGTTTCTTTTTAACCATTTACAGGCGGGTTGATTATTATATAAACCCCGATGCAGAAATAACGCATTTCCTGAGTGAACAGGCGAAATTCGAACACATTCCGCCATTCCTGGGCGCAATCGAGTGGATGACGGATAAAGGAATGATCACCACCGGCATGTTACAGGTGATGATTGAAAACCATGGTAACGGTTACAGTTATATGAAGGAACGCGTTTACAATTATATTGAAAGAATACTGGCGATGAACCAGGACCACCTGCCTTCCTGGGAATCTCAGGGCAGCCTCACCGCCCCGGTTTCTTTTGAACAACTGCCACCCGAACTAAAAGACCTGCTGGGCATTCGCGCAGCAGAACAGGCGCGATTGATAGGCGTGCGCACCGGTGAAATGCACCTGGCACTGGCATCGGGCAATAACCTGAAAGATTTCAGGCCAGAAGAGTTCTCCCTGCATTATCAGCGGTCGTTATATTAGGCCATGGTATCGCTGGTGCGGGAAGTTTTTCAAAACCTGAAAAGAAATCTTTCCCGCCTGCCCACAGATCTGCAGCCCGAAGCAGAAGAACTGCTTAAACACCGCGATGATGTGCTGGCTATTTTTAAAAAGATTTACAATAAAAAACTGGATGTATGGAAGATCCGCATCCATGGTTTTTATAACCTGAGCCAGATACTGTTTACGGGGAAAGACCTGGTCATACAGGGATATGGCGGCGATCCGCTTCGCCCGTATAGCGAAAGAAGATTGAAGCGTTCACCCCTGCACGACGTGGCTACCATGTTACGCTCCTTTCACAATGTAGTGTTTGAAGGGTTTCATGCAAACCATCATATTCTCAAAGACAATTTGCCTAAGTACATTCCATTTCTTCGACTGTGGGCACATTACATGGGCGGTTTTTATATGAAAGCCTATCTTGAAACGGTAAAAGGGAGCCAGTTTGTACCGCCGGATACTGCTGATTTCAGGGTGATGCTGCAAACTTATTTGCTGGAAAAATCATTGCTCGAGCTGAACCATTCATTGAATGACGGACTGAATTCTATAATAATGCCGATACGTACGATAAAGATCATAATTAAATAAAAGCAGCATTTCATAAAAAAAGCGATCAGCCAACCGGCTGATCGCTCTTAATAAAACGTTGGTAGCTTGTAGTTAATTAAAACTGATTATGCTATCAGCGTTTGCTTAACCAATCAGGTTTTCACGTTAAGATAACAGATCTGATCTGTTTTTTCCGGCAGTTAGTTCTGTCCCGTTCTTGCTTCTATTTACAACAATACGTTACAGCTTCACTAGCTTCGTTCCTAACGGATCCCCATCTGGTAATCTGATATGAATTTACAACATAAAAAAAGTGAAAACAATGACGGTAGTCATTGCTAAATATTCTAAATTCCATTATCATTTCGATGATTTTAATCAAGATCAGGATACTTCTTTAATTTGTATCTGCTTAATCTACACCAGATTGTATTTTCCTGTCAAACAACCGGCCAGTAAAATCGTTATTAGCATAATTGACGACCAAATTATTGGTAAATTACTGGCAAAATCTATTTGGTTTTGACAAAATTTTATGACAACATTCTGGACCGAAGATAGTATTCTCACTAATCAAAGCGAACACACTCCGCCCGCTGAGATATTTGATGCCTTTTGTCAGGCTATAGGATTTTATTATCAACAGAAAGGCTATAAGTATACGAAGAGCAGGCCGAAAGTAAAGATTGAATCGAAAGACCTTTTTGTTGAGATCAATTTCTGGAGCTCAAGAAGCAATATGGCTGGCAGCAGTGTTGGCCTGGAAATATTGCCTTATGTGGGTTCCAAAAAACTAAAAAAATGGATCAAGGCAAATAAAACCGGACGCAACGAATACATTTACTGTCCTACCAAATACGATTTCCGCACACAGAATATCTATGGTTCCTCTGTTGATTTCTTCCTCGATCTCATTCTTAAAATAGATAAATACATCGCCACCAATCTGAATATCGAAGACAATAAAAAGTTCATCGATAAACTGCTGGCCGAGAACAACGGTGAAATGATCCTCGATAACGTTGCCTGCTATCTCGCCATGAACAATGACCCACGTTTAGCTGCTTTTATTGAAGAACACGTTGAAGGACTGGGCACGGAATTAATCGCTAAATTAAAAGACATTGAAGCTTCGAGACAACCGGGGAATGAGTTGATCAGTTGACGAGTTGACGAGTTAACCAGTTGACGAGTTGACCAGTTGACAAGTTAACAAGTTATTTAGTTGAACTTTCAACTTAAAACTTTCAACTTAAAACTTCACACTTACCAACTGACTCTCATTACCAACCCGATCAACCGCAGATACAGAAACTCCGCTTAACTTATTTTTTCCTACAGTGAACATTCGATCGTGGCGATTGAGGATGGTGTAATTCCATTTGCCTGCATACTGGTAATAAACTACCCAGTGAAATACATCTGGTTCATTGGGGTGTGTCCAGTTGATCTTCAGGGAATCGCCTTCTATGGAAGCCGTAACCTGTGGCGCATCAGGGGCCGTGGCATCGAGCCAGGGACTGGCGGGCACCAGCGCCTGCTTTTTGTAAGGCCCTTCCACGATAGCCTTTGCCAGGTTGGAATCTTTTGTTAATGAGCTAATGCTCCAATGTACCTCGCCGCTGCTTTTTGGCAACATGCCGCGGGTAACCATGATCTGGTTCATTACTTCGGTAGCATTGGCCGAAGTAGTATCACGGCCCACACTCATCCCGGGCCAGAGGTGCCGGTCGTTTTTGTTTTCACCCAACCACCAGCCTAATAAAACAGGATAGCTTACCGTAGGGCTGTTGATCTTCCAATACAGTTGTGGCGTAAAATAATCTACCCAGCCTTCGTTCAACCATAAGCGAGCGTCTGCATACAATTGGTTGTACTGGTCAAACCCTTCTACGATGGAAGGATAACCCGGCCGCCAGGTACCAAAGGGACTGAGCCCAAACTTTACATAAGGCTTTTCGGCTTTGATATTTTTATATAAGTTCTCAATAAAAACATTCACGCTGTTACGGCGCCAGTCGCTCAGACTGAGGGGACCGCCTTTGTCAATATATTCTTTATAACTGGCGCTATCGGGGAAATCGGCATTGCCATTATATGAAGGATAGGGATAAAAATAATCATCGAAATGCACGCCATCTATATCATAGCGTTTTACAATATCCATTACTACTGCAGTAGCATGTTCCTGGGTGCCTTTCTTTGAAGGATCGAACCACCAGTGACCATCTTTTAACTTCACTACCAGTTCCGGTTTTTTCTTTACCAATGAGGTGCTGGTCACTTCGCCACCGGCGGGGGAATGCGCGCGGTACGGATTCAACCAAACATGCAATTCAAGCCCACGGTCATGCGCTGCCTCTATCCAGAATTGCAGCGGATCATAATATGGCTCAGGCGCTTTGCCCTGTGTACCGGTCAAAAAATACGACCAGGGCTCCAGGTTGCTTTGATACAAAGCATCTGCCTGGGGCCTTACCTGGAAGATCACTGCATTGAAATTATGTGATTGTAAAAAATCGAGTAATTGTATAGCTTCCCGCTGCTGCTCTTCAGTGCTTAATCCGCGTTTGCTGGGCCAGTTGATATTTGACACCGTGGCCACCCAGGCAGCCCTGAACTCGGACTGGGATTTTGGGGATGGTTGGGATGGCTGAGATTGGGATACTTGAGATGTTTGGGAGAGCTGTGATGTTTGCGATGCTGGTTGTTGCCGGGCATCTGCAATTTTTGTTACCTTTTTAGAAGATGAACAGGCACTTACCAGAACTATCATCAAATAGCTCGTTACAAACAGGGTGAATTTGTTAAACATAGTCGGCTCGCGGTTGAAAAAATTACCGGAGCGCTAAAAATAGAATAAAAAAGAATACAAGAACCAGGAAACAAGGCGCAAGAAATACAAATAAATAAAAAGGACCTGTTTTCTCTTGAGCCTTGTGCCCTGAGGCTTTTACTCCAGAATTTTTACCTGGATGTTTTTAAAATAAACTTTACTGTTGGGATCATGACCCTGCAATGCAAAGGTGCCGCTGGAGAGCACACGTCCTTTCATATCATTCGGGCGTTGCACATTGTCAGGCTCGGTATATTCAACAGTTGTTTTACCATTCACTTTAACAGTCACTTTCTTTCCCCGCACAATGATCTCTTCAGTGAACCAGACATTATCCTTCACCAACTGCTCTTTCACATCCTGAACGGCATACAGGCCTCCGGTTCTTCGCCAGTCGGTATGCGTGTTATTAACCTGCACTTCATATCCCTTCGATGGCCAGCCTGATTCCTGGTAAGCGGTATGAAAATAAATGCCGGAGTTGGAACCGGGCCTGGTCATAACCTCGGCCTTGAAATCGAAGTTTTTGAAATCGTGGTTCTGTACATTCCCGTTATAAAACAGATGGGCTGTATTCCCGTGTACAATGATCATTCCACTGTCAACTGTAAAAGTTCCGGCGTTCTCCCCTACTTTCCAGTCGGTAAGCGTCTTGCCATCAAACAGGGAGATCCATCCTTTTGATTGCTTTTGCGCAAAACCGGCGAAGGTCAGTAAACAACAGGCAAGCAGTAAGCTATAAGATATCTTTCTCATTGTTATCATTTGCATGAAGGTAGGAGTTTAGCAAATCAAAAGGTCAGGGCATAAGGTTCAGGGATAAAGGCACAGAAAAAAACAAAAAGCTCAAGGTGTAAGCGTCTGCCTGTACCTTGAGCCTTGTTCCTTGAGATCTGGTGGCTTAGCTTTTCTTATTCTCTTTATACCGCTTGTCGGGGGTACCATTTTTCTTCATGTGCTTGGTGGTATCGGCAGCGGCCTTATTTGCCTTGTAACGCATATCGGGCGAGCCATCCTTCTTTTTAGGTGCTGTGTCTTTTTTAGCAGGAGCGGCTTGTTCCTTTTTAGCACCTTGTTTTTTAGCAGGGGCTGTTTGGGCAAAATTCATTCCGGCAAATGCAAGCAAAAAGCAAACAACGAAAACGACTTTTTTCATGATACTTAATTTTTAAAGTGAAAGGGACCAAAACTTATCTATCAAATATAAATCCAATTGACCATCCAAAAATTGCATTAACTTCCTATTAAAAAATAACCTTGCCGTCCATAGCAGAACGTATCCAACACTTTAACAGTAATCGCCTGCCTTTTTATACGCGTCTTAAGTACCGGGCCATGGCCAGAGACCCGTTTTACTTTTTCAGGGGCACCGCCCATTTGTTTTATGAAGACCTTGCCGGCGCCAATACCCTGCCGGCTTTGCCGCTGTCATGGGTTTGCGGCGACCTGCACCTGGAGAACTTTGGTAGTTACAAGGGTGATAACCGGTTGGTATACTTCGACCTGAACGATTTTGACGAGGCTACCCTGGCGCCCGCTACCTGGGAACTGGCCCGCATGGTGACAAGTATTTTTGTAGGCCTGTATACCATGGGCCTGGGCGCCCCGGAAACCAACAACATGGCGCTGTTGTTCCTGAAGTCATACGCACTGGTGTTAAGTAAGGGCCGGTCGCGGTACATTGAACCGCAAACCGCTAAAGGCATTGGAAAATCCTTCATGTTAAAAGCGGGAGAACGCAAACAAAAAGACCTGGTAAGGGAACGCACCATCAGGAAGAACGGGGATATTGGCCTGCTGATTGATAACAAACGGCTGTTCCCTATTGATGATCCATCACTTACAAAAAAACTGGCTGCCTTTGTAGATGGTTGGATGGTGAATATTCATCATCACCGCTTCCAGGTTATAGATGCGGGTTTTCGAATAGCCGGAACTGGCAGTCTGGGCGTTAAACGCTATCTTTTTTTGCTGGAACGGTTACATGGCGAACGGAAATACCTGTTGCTGGATATGAAACAGGCGCAACCCTCCTGCCTGCAATCGCATTTCCCCAACCAGCAACCCACCTGGTTATCGGAGGCGGCCAGGGTGGTAGGTGTGCAGGAACGCATGCAAAATATTTCACCTGCGCTGTTGCGACCGGTGCTTTTCAACAACGAATCGTACGTGATAAAAGAAATGCAACCCACAGCCGATAAAATAAACTTCGCCACCCTGGAAAACAGGTTCGATGATATGGAGGATGTGCTGGAAAATATGGCCCTGCTTACGGCTTCTGCCCAGCTAAGAAGTTCGGGCAGGCAGGGTTCGGCCAATGCGGATGAACTGATGGCCTTTGCCCGCGATGCAGCCTGGGTTCCATCCATTATTGAATACGCCAGCCAGTATGCCAACCAGGTAAAAGCTGATTATAACCAATACCTGGCGGCTTATACAGCTGGTTATTTTGAGAAATAATTTAGCGTTTGCCTACCCAATGCGGATAAATGGGAATTTGCTCACTCACTGCATCCAATTGTAATACATGTTCCGGTGATAAACTCCAGCCGGTGGCATCCAGGTTCTGCAGCAACTGTTTTTCATTGCGGGCGCCAATTACAATGTTCGAAACGGTGGGCTTATTCAGCAACCAGTTGATGGCAACCTGGGACACCGATCTGCCCGTTTCCCCTGCAACCTGCTCCAGCACATCTATTACATTATACAGGTGCTCATCTGTCACCGGTGGCGCTTTTACCAATCCACCTGCTTTTATGCGCCCTTCCGGCAACGGATCATTCCTTCTGATCTTACCGGTTAAGCGTCCCCAGCCCAGCGGGCTCCAAACCATCAG
>JAJKIL010000301.1 GCA_021154515.1 Niastella sp.
TCCAGATCCCTGACGGCCCCTGGCCCGGGGAAGGCCCGCTGGATCTGGGCACGCCGAAGTTTTTGTTTTGATCTGAAACGAATAAGGGCACTCCAAATGGAATGCCCTTTTATAAGACCCGGACGGTCTTTACACCTGGACACTAAGCATGTTATTTTTTACTGATCGAAAAAACGCGCGACAAATTAAACCCAAACCGCACTTCGCCCTTTCCCCAGTCCCCGGTTGTATTGGTGATAAATGCTTTCTCGTTCATGCCCGTAGTATTGGAGAAATGAAGCTGGAACACATGCCCGCCGGTTTCAATATCAAAACCAACGGATAATGGATCCTTGTATATTTTTTTATCAAGCCCTTTGGCGATGTAATGATAGTCGGCCACAAACGCCACCCGTTTGGATAATTTAAACCGGCCACCTACGCCAATGGCATATACGTTGTTTTCATCAGTTGCCAGGTCAACCAGGTTCCGGTGGATAAAAATGGGTGACACCTGCAAGCTGAACTGTTCACTGAATTTTCTTCCAATGATCACTTCATTGTAAAACGCCATGCGATGATTGAAGTTATATTTATGACTGGTATCGGCCCAGGGTGTTGTGCCTACTGTCATTCCGGTTACCAGCACAATGGAAAATGGAAATGAACCTGGACCGGTTGATTGCCAAACGGGTCTGAATTTCAGGAATCCATCCAACTCCTTGCCTGCCGTGCTGCGGCCAACCCCAACGGTTAACCGGTTACTGAGGCCATAATCAAAACCCAGTCGCATATTGGCTTCATCAAGACCAAAAAGGTTGTTGGCGCCTGAATTCACTTCGCCAAAACGGTGCAGAATGCGCACATCGAGCACGCCCTTGCCGATAAATTCCATGGAATGGCCGTTTATAACCCGGCTCGATTTAAACGCATTGCTGACGAATTCTTTCTTTTTTTCTTCTTTGTTGTCGATCATTGACAACAACTCCTGCGCCTGTACTCCAACAGAAATAGCTACAAATAAAAAGCCCACTAATAATTTTCTCATTTGTTAGTTTTTATTTACCAAGCGGGTTATAATTGCAGTTTACTTTTATGTTCACTGATTTCGATACTTTGTCTTTAACCAGCGAGGGAATGGCGATATTATAATCAGCCAGTAATACGGTAAAGCCGGCGGTAGACGCAACGGCATCCCCGTTCACTTTCATGGTGCCGGTTGTTTCAACGTCCTTCTTTACGCCGTGCATATCCAGCTGCCCCTTAACGGTTACCGGATAAACGCCATTTTGCTGAAAATTTATTTTGTCGAGATTCACGATCTTTCCTTTGAACAGGGCCTTGGGATACTTGTCGCTCTCCATATAATTTTCGTTAAAATGCTCCTGCATTAATGCTTTTTTAAATTCAAATCCTTTTATGAGCACGGCAAATTCCATTTGACCGGTAGCGGCATCAAACACACTCACGGCTGCGCCATTAGTGGCATCGATGTCTTCTACCGAAGTGCCGGCGTTAAAGGTGACCTGTCCTGATTTAGTGAAGTATTTTTTCTGCGAAAAGGCAAATGCAGTAACAAGCAGGCATACTGCCAGCATAATAGAATGTTTCATGTGGTATATATTTCTTTTACTTTAATTATTGGGCATGCCGGAATCGAACCAGCATTGTAAAACGGCTATATCATGCGTGTTGAGCGGGGCAGCAGGAGGCATCGTTTTTTCGATAATGGCCCTTTGTTTAATACGGTCTGATTTTGATTTTATCTGATCATAGGTTTCCAGAATAACTCCTCCTTTGGCGGCAGCGGCGCCGTGGCAGCGGGAAGAACTGCATTTGGTCGTTATGATAGACTTTACCGTGGCAAAAGTAGCATTCAGTGTGTCGCAGGCATTTTGTTTAGGCGGGTTCAACAGCTCTTTTTTGTCGTAGGTACAGCTTGCGCTGAACAGGATGAAGAGTGCAAGAAAGAATGAATACCTGTTTTTAAAAGGAGAGGCGCTTGAAGCAAGCGGCGTAAGGATATTGGTTTTCACTGTTCGTTTTCTTTTGGGTGATTAATTGATATTTGATCAAGGCAATTTTAGAACTCAATTACTGTGCTTGAATGGTTTTTGAACTGCCGGAAATTACCCATTGGTAAATATTGATAACCGAATGGGCATTTATTGCGGCTGGTTGTTCATCTACCCGATACCGTTTGTTTAAGTCATGCTAAAGCCACCCAGCAGCCAGTTGTAAAAAGGGTCTGTACGGCCAAAACTGGTAATGGTATTATAGTTGGTATTGGGTTGCAAAACCACTTGCAGCCGTGATTTGCTGGCCGGGATCATTTTTACGATAGCCGAAAGATGAATGATGAACTGGCGGTTGATGCGGAAGAAATGAGCGGGGTTTAGTAATTGTTCCAACCGTTCGAGCGTAAAACCCGTACGGTATTTGTTACCGCCAAAAGTAATGAGGTACACTATTTTCTGCTCTGAAAAGAAATAAGCCACTTCTTCCCCCTTCACCAGTTTTACCTGATTCCCTACAGTGACCAGAAAGCGGTCCTGGAACCTGTTGTTAGTCTCTCCCTGAATTTCTTCAACCAAAGGCGCTGTTTCTTTAGCTACTAAATACCGGTACCGGAAAACCGCTTTTTCTATTTCAGTTCTATCCAATGGTTTTAATAAATAATATATCCCGTTTTGCCTGAAAGCTTCCAGTGCAAACCGGTCGTTGGCGTTCATATAAACCACTGGTGGACTGGTCTTGAGCGATGTAAATAGATCAAAGCTCAATCCATCGGGAAAGGTGATTGCAGAAAATACCAACCGGGGAAGGGTGTTTTTCCGAAACCAGGTCCTGGCTGCGCGGATATCACTGCAATGGCTGATCGTTGCTTCAGGAATTATTCCCTTTAAAATGTACTCCAGTTCTTTTATAACTGCTTGTTCAGATTCGATAATCAAAATGCACATATTCTATAGGATAATATCTAAGGTTTATATTATGGGTATAGCTATCCGTGACTCCCGAAAGGAGCCGGTTTTTTGGCAAGCTGGGGTAAATTATAATAATAAGGGCAGCAGGGCGGTTATAGGGAGCTGTTGTATAGGGGAAAACAGTGCCTGCAATTTACAGAAAAATGCGCATAAAATGAATGCAGTCTGTAGAAGGAATTATGATCTCAATGCTGATATCCGTTTCATTACGCCGTTTACAATGCGGTCGCAGCAAACCAGGTTAAACTCATAAATATCTTCGGTTGAATACGTTTTTTCAATGGCTTTCCGCAGCATGGCTTTGGCCCGGGTCAATCTTACTTTTACATTGGTGCCGGAAGTGTTCATGGCGTCTGCCGTTTCTGCAACGCTTAACCCCGCCAACTCGCGCAACGCAAAAGTAGTTCTATACTCCTGGGGAAGTTGTTGCAGGCAGGCTTCTACCACTTTATTAAATTCTCTGCTAAGGACTGCATCATCGGTGTTGCTGTGGTTCTTTGGTAAAAACATAAACGATGAATTGTCGGGTAAAAGATCCGCTGTTTGCTCTTTGAGATAATTGAATTTGTGTGCTTTTCGATAACACTGATGAAGCATGATCGTAATAAGCCAGGTTTTGAAAGAAGAGCGTTCAGCAAATTGTTTCAGGTTCACATAGCTATTGATAAACGTTTCCTGCATCAGGTCTTCCGTATCCTGGTGGTTAAAGCCATAGCTTCTTCCCACTTTATACAGATAAGGATTATACCTGCGGATGATAATTTCAAATAAAGCGGTATTGCCCGCCAATACCTGCTCAATGATGGCTACATCGGTATATTGCTGAACGCTCTTGATTATCATGTTGAATGCTATATTACAAATTTACCAATTAATGGTTTAATGCCTGGCCTCCCGAGAATTGCACGCCACTGCTTTCCCGTACTTTGGGTTGAGCTTCTGTACGGGCTAATTGTGCCAGCGAATAAGCGCCCATGGCCATTACCAGGTCACGCACTGCTACGTCAAAATAGCCTTTGCCGATAATCAACTGTAATGCGATACATATCAACCAGGCCATTACTATATAAGCGCCAATGGCAGGCCGGGCCAAAACGATCAGTCCCGCAACAATTTCAATTACCCCAACGATCATCATAAATGTATGTGGGCTAAAAGGAAGCATTTGTGCAATAGAAGGGTTCAGGTATTTGTCCCAGTCTGTTAACAGGTCGGTGAATTTATCCAACCCGGCTATAATGGGTACCAGCCCGCATGTGAATTTCAACAGTGTAAAAACACGGTGTACGTTGTGTGAGGTTAATGCTGCTGTTTCCATAAAATTTACTTTTTGATGATTTTAATAGTAAGGCTCATCAAAGAATAGAGATGGTGAGTGCGTGAAAGGTTACAGCGCCGGTCGATTTATTTTTAAATAGCTGTTTTTGAGGTAGTAATACAATTATATATGCAAGAATTGCACCCTTCTGCTAAAACTCCGCGATCAGCGAAAGCCATCTGGCGGCAGGGGCGCCCCATACTTCTTTGTAGGTAGCCGTGTTGAATTGCGGCCAGTAAGGCTTGTCCTCATTAAACCTCGATTGCATACCCACCGGAATGCCGCCTACTGTTTCGCCTGGCAATGCAGTATATAGTTGAGGATAGTTGCTTCCTTCGCCCCACATCAATGACTGACCAAATGGATTTTTTCCTACTATCCAGAACAATTGCTGTTCGGCAATATTCATCAATTCTTTGTCCTTTAAAAACTTTCCGCATAAGGCGGCTGCTTTACCTGTTGACAGTTGAACCGCCGCATTGCCTCTGAAAGAGAACCAAACCGGGAACACTTTTAAGTAATGTTCATTATCCAGTTTAAACCCATTTTCCAACTGCTCTTTATAATCTTTGGCAGCGCCACTGAAAATACCCACCTGCACTTTGTAAAAATTGACCGAGTCTTTTACTTCATTTATGTTATACACGCCACTTGGCGCCAGGCCATAGGGTTGTACATATTGCGTAATTGTTTTGAGATAGTTGCCAAACAGCCTGATGGCCGCTGACCACTTTGCATAATCAGCATGATTGGGTTGGGTTTCACAAAGAGCTGTGAAAGCCTGCATATATACCTGGTCGCGCGACTGGTGCGTGTAATGCACGATGGATTTCTTGTCAAGATCGCGATAAAAGAAACCGCTGGTTTTATTGTTATCAGCCAATGGTTCAGTACGCTGACATTGCAAGGTGTATTGAATGGCTTTGGCTGCTTCGGTTGCATAATACTTGTTGCCTGTTAATTTATACAGCAAACTGGCGGCTAAAGAAATATTCGCCGAATACTGGCTGTTGGAAGCCATGGCAGCATGATCGCCGCCGCCACCAATACTGCTCAGGTCATTAAAGCCGAGGCTATCAAAACGCTTTTTAGCCATCGTAAAATCTTCAATCGCAACCTTGCGCAGATGCTCCTTAAGTATGGCATCGTTCTCTATCATCATGGAAGCATAAGCTTCTATGCCGGCAAATACAAAGTTCTCGAACGCGCGGTTGTGAACATGTACCAGTCTTCTTTGGGTAGAATCATCTCCTGTGCCAATAAAACCATCCGTCCATAAATTAGTGCCCCAGGTTTGGGCGCGATAGCCGTTGCCGAAGCGGCCTTTAAGGATACAGTCAATACCCCATTCCGCTTCTTCCTGCAGGCGCAGAAACAGCTCCTTATTATTCTTTTCTTTAGCCCGGTTGGCCATCTCCAGCAGGGAATACACTATTTCGCCCGATTGCAGCACCTGTTGCGACATATCCGCCGCATCGTGCCAGCCTCCATTGAAAGGGAAAATTTTACCATCGACCATTGCATGCAGATCGCTGTGGCAAACGCCGTGTTTACCCGGTACTGCATACCCACAACGTTCACAGAAAATAAAGTTCAGTACCCGCCAGGCAGAATTGTCCCAAATATTTCGGTTTATGTAAAAAGGCTTGCAGCTAACATTATTAATGCGA
>JAJKIL010000302.1 GCA_021154515.1 Niastella sp.
CAGCATTGTTCCTCAGCAACGGTTGAACACCCGCACCGGACCGCCTACGCCTGATGACCTGGATGAGTTGATAGCCAAAGTGTGGAAACAGCCGGGTTTCTTTCTGTTACATCCGGTAACGATCGCTGCTTTTAGCCGGGAATGCACCCGCCGTGGCGTGCCTCCACCCACCGTGTCTTTGTTCGGTTCCCAATTCATTACCTGGCGCGGCATTCCATTAATTCCTTCCGATAAGATCGCTATTGAGAACGGGAAGACCAAAATATTACTGTTACGGACCGGCGAGAGCAGACAGGGCGTTGTTGGCTTGTATCAGCCGAATTTGCCAGGTGAGCAATCTCCCGGTTTATCCGTTCGCTTTATGGGCATCAACCACCAGGCTATTGCTTCTTACCTGGTATCCTTGTATTGTTCACTGGCCGTATTGGTTGATGATGCCGTCGCCGTGCTGGATGATGTCGAAATTGGAAAATATCACCAATACAATTAATGAGTATGAGCGAAAATAATCACCAGGCAAATGGGTTGCCTGATTTAAAAATACTGGAGCAGTTAGCCAACCAGTTCTTTAAAGCGTCACCCAGTGAACAGTCAGCTATTCCAACCTATAACTTAGGTCAGCCAATACCCAGATCCCTGGCGGGAAGCGGCATTTCGCCCTCTGCGTTAGAACAGGGTTCCGTAATGAATATTAATGATCCGCAAACCAGTTTGCCCGATCCTCATTTTACAAACGGACAAATTCCCAGATCCGTTGCCGGAAGCGGGATCTCGCCATCTGTAAAAAACGAGGACTATAAAGAACAGTCACCAACGCCATTTAATATAGAAGGGCCTGGTTCTTTTGAACAGGAGCTGCAGCAGATCGTACAGCGCATTTCCTCTTTTGTTCCTGTGTCGCAATTGCCGGGACTGCCGGATTTTTCAGACTCCTCATTTTATTTTTTATCGAAAAAACAATTGCTTCCCGGTAATATCCCGGCGCCTTATGATGTGAACAGGGTAAAGGCCGATTTTCCCATTCTGCAACAACAGGTGAATGGAAGGCCGTTGGTATGGCTCGACAATGCCGCCACCACCCAGAAGCCCAAACAGGTAATTGAACGGATCAGCCGTTTTTATGAAACGGAAAATTCGAATATTCACCGGGCTGCCCATGAACTGGCGGCAAGAGCAACCGATGCGTATGAAAATGCCCGTAAAAAAGTACAGGGCTTTTTGAACGCTTCCTCCGTAAATGAGATTGTTTTTGTGCGGGGTTCAACTGAAGCTATTAACCTGGTGGCGCAAAGCTGGGGTAACCAGTATTTGAAAGCCGGTGACGAGATCGTTGTCAGTTACCTGGAACATCATGCCAATATAGTACCCTGGCAGCAACTGGCGGAAAAAAAGGGATTGGTGTTGCGCGTGATCCCTGTCGATAACGACGGACAGATCCTATTGGAGGAATACGCAAAATTGTTGAATGCAAAAACAAAGCTGGTCTCTTTTACCCAGGTGTCGAATGCATTGGGTACGGTAACGCCAGCTAAGCAGATGATCCAAATGGCGCAGGATGCCGGCGCCAAAGTGTTGCTGGATGGCGCGCAGGCCGTTTCGCATCTGCGTGTGGATGTACAGGCACTGAATTGCGACTGGTATGTTTTTTCAGGACATAAAGTGTTTGGACCAACCGGTATTGGGGTATTGTATGGCAAAGAAGCCCTGCTGAATGAGATGCAACCCTGGCAGGGCGGGGGGAATATGATAAAAGACGTGACTTTTGAACATACAGTATATCAACAGTCGCCGGCGCGTTTTGAAGCCGGTACCGGAAATATTGCTGATGCTGTTGGGCTGGGCGCCGCTATTGACTATGTTACCAGTATAGGACTTGATCTGGTAAACCAGTATGAACATTATTTGCTGACCTATGCCACTGGCCTGTTAAGTAGTATTAAAGGGCTGCGACTGATAGGAACAGCTGCTGATAAAGCGGGCGTCTTATCATTTGTGTTAGATGGTTTCAAGACTGAGGAAGTAGGCGCTTACCTTAATAAACATGGCATTGCAGTACGATCTGGTCATCATTGCGCCCAACCTGTTTTACGCCGTTTTGGGGTTGAAAGCACCGTGCGTCCTTCATTAGCCCTGTACAATACCTGCGAAGATGTGGATGCATTGGTACATGCATTGCATCAGCTTCGTGGAAATAAATGATAAGAGCTCAAAATATCAGGAGGGAATTGAATATGTCAAATAATAACTTTTCTTTTTTATGGGTAGCGATGTCCCTGACCGGGATGGCCATCTTGATACACTACTGGAATTTAATTAACCGGTTCTTTACATCAAAAAAGGAACCATTGGCTCCTGATGATGATGAAGATACTGTTCCTTAAATATTTTTTACAGACAATGCTACAACCTGCCGGCATAAACCCCTGCAGGCCTAGATCCTACAGGGGTTGTTATTCTAATGTGATAATGCTAAACCTTCAAGGCTACTTCCCCTTTGCCGCCCCTTCAATCACCTCAGCCACCTCTTTCGCCTTTGATATATAAATAGCATGACTGCCATGTAACTCTGTAACTTTCGCTCCGGCTCTTTTGTACATAAACCGCTCAATGTCGGGATTAATGCTTTTATCTTCAGATGCTACAATAGCAAATGATGGTTTTGTTTTCCAGGCCGCCTGGGTTAACGGAGTTACAAACGATTGAGCGGCAATAGGCCCCTGTGATGCATACATAAAGTCTGCTTTTTCTTTTGGAAGATCGGCAGCAAAACCTGCATGAAATTTTTGTTTATCATAATATACAAATCCTTTTTCATCGGGAGGAAGAATACCATTTTCCGGTGCAGGCGGAGCAGTTTTGATAAGATCAAAAGTGGTTTCATTTACATCCGGTACAAAGGCTGCTACATACACGAGCGCCGCCACTTTAGGATGAACACCCGCCTGGCTTATTACCGAACCGCCCCAGGAGTGACCTACCAATACCACAGGTCCGTCCTGTTTATCGAGAATTCTGTTGGTAGCTGCCACATCATCATTTAAAGATGATAATGGATTTTGAACAATAGTAACCTGGTAACCATGTTTTGTAAGCATTTCATATACGCTTTGCCAACCGGAGCCATCGGCAAAAGCCCCGTGAACAATCACAATATTTTTGATGTTCGTTGCAGTTTGTGCGTTTGTCATAACTGAAATAATTAAAAGTGAAAAAAATGGTAAGGTTAAATGAATAAGCTTTTTCATGTTTTAAAAGTATTTGTTTGGAAGAAGCGTTAAAATCTGAGTTGAGTGGTCGCAGCCACAAACAGGATGTTTTTACCCGGGCCCACATCCTGTAAGAAATCACTTGCTTTAAACCAGGTAAATTCGAAACGGAAATACAGGAAGTTATTGGGGATATATTCCAGGGTGTTTGAATACTGCCGCCCTATGGAAAGCTGGCGGCTATCCTTTCCCGAATAGATCATGGCCACATTAGGGCCATAGATGCCATCGTTACGGCTGTAGCGCCAGAAAAGATCATAGTCGAGATCAAAGAACAGCCTGCGCGACAGATCAAGTGAGAAAGAGGGATGGATATCGCACAGATTGGCCGGGCCAATCAATGATACAAGCCCAAAGTAACCGCCTCGTGGAAACAGGGGATTAAAAGTCTGCAGCTTGTTATCATTGTATTTTGCATCGCCGCTGATCAGTTCTGTTTTTATTCCCAGTTCCGGTTTAAACAGGGTGTTGGCAAACTTATAACCTGTGTTTACAGAAAGCGTCCATGCGGAAATTTTTTTACCGGTAAAGTCGCCAAACTGATACAATCCTTCGATATCGTATCGCCAGAACTTTTTGGCAGCCCAGATCCTGCTGCCTACCGAGTGTCTTAACTCTCGTCCTGCGCCATCATCAAATTTTGCCTTGTTTTTCCAAAGGCCGAAGTAATAGAGATCGACATTATTCAGGATGGGAATGTTGTTTTTAACCAGGTAAGCCCCCCAGAACCGGATGTTATTCTTAAAACCATCATCAAATATTTGTTGTTTCGATTGAACAAAACGAGAAAAGAAAACATCGGCTTTCCATCCGGGATGGGTATAGAGCAACCGGGCGGCATCAAATGATTGCCTGTTGTTAGGCCCTTCCCGAACGGCCACCAGTCTTTGTGATCCGTATAATAATTCCTGGCGGCCGATCCTGATCGTGAGCGCTTGTTCGTGTTGCAGCGGAAATGCTATGTCGGTGAACGCCTGATGCAGGTCTAACTGGTTCTCATCTACAGGTGATGGTGGTTCTACTCTTCCATTTGCAAAACTGCTTTGCAATTGCACAAATGTTCTGAAATGCCTGCCAGCATGAAAGTCTGCATGAGCCAGATAGCGCGTAAGAATAAACCCGTCATTGTCTTTGGGCGATTCGCCCCAATTCTCATTTTTAAACCACTGGTATTGATACCGGATGTCGCCTCCAAAGCTGAGATAAGTATTACCGTTTTTTGAAAGGGCATTGTATTTGGTTGTTTTATACCAGTTCCTGCTGCTATCCTGTTTCAGGAAGGAATAATCCTCCTCATACCTGAGTTGTTTGAAGGCAGGAATGTTTTGTGCATTACTGTACCAGACCAGTAAAAGACAAAATGGTATGATGACTATTCTTTTCATCTTTAAAATTTTCTTACAATGATTACTCCGGCTATTACCATTAAAACACCCAATAATTTCCAGACATTAACCGGATGAGGTTGGGCTACCAGTATATTGAAGTGGTCCAGTAGTATGGAGATGATCATTTGTCCTGCCACCACCAGCCCAAATGTAAGCGCCGGTCCAATTTTAGGGAAGGCGAGAATAATGACCGTTACATAAAAGGCCCCTAAAAGACCGCCACTCCACAGATACAATGGGGCCGTTTTCAATCCACTTAGCTGTACATGTTGTTGGGTGAGTATGGTATATAGGAACAGGATGGCTGCGCCAACCAAAAAGGAGATCAAAGAAGCATGTACCGGGCTTGCAATTTCTTTACCGAGTCGTGAATTTATGCCTCCCTGAATCGGAAGAAAAGCACCCGACAAAAGCGCCATTATGATCCAGATATATTTCATACAATGTGTTTTTTGTAAAGAGCATTATCAATTGAATACTTACCTGGTCCCAGCATCAGGATCACCAGGAAGATGAGGCTGTAGATAAAAGGGGTATCTTTTTCCAGTAAGGAGTCATTCCAGTGTACCACGAAATAGCCGGTGAGTGTCACCGCTAGTGTTGGCAATGTGGCCAGCCTGGTAAACAGGCCAATCAAAACAAAAAATGGAAAAACGATGTTAGCCGCAATGGCAAAGACATTGTTAAACGCGTCTGGTAAATGCAGCGGATTGGGAATGTTTTCAGCCTGTGATACGCCAACGCCGATTTTTTTGAACCCGTGAACAATGGCAATTTCCAGGGAGACTGCCACCCGCAGCAAGAGCATTCCCCAATCAAAAACAGCCGGCAGGGGATGGGGGCTGAGGGTTTTTGTTAGTATTTTTTTCATGCTATTGGTTTTGATAGCCTCCATAATATTTTACCGGGCTCCAGTCAGGGATAACGGCGGGAGGCGCTGCATTCAGGTTCGAATAATCACCTTCGCCATATACCGGTTTGCCATTCACGATCGTAAGCAGGGAATGAATGGACCTGATATCATTTACGGGAATGGAGAAATAATCCTTGTTGAGAATAACCAGGTCGGCATATTGCCCCTTTGCTATCTTACCCTTTAGTATTTCTTCTCCGCTTACCCAGGCGCTACCAGTAGTATACAATTGGATGGCTTCAAACCTGGTAAGCACATCCTGTTTGGGCCAGAACTGATAACCGCCGATCGTTTTTCCGGTGGTTGCCCAATGCAGACACATCCAGGGATTAAAGGTGGAGATCCTGGTGGCATCGGTTCCCAACCCAACGGGAACGCCCAGCTGGATCATTTTTTTAATTGGCGGAACCTGGTGATCGGGGTTACCATACATTTTTTTATACAGCTCACCCTGGTAATACATTCTAAACTGTACTGCAATGCCTCCACCTAATTTCTTTATGCGCTGCAGCTCTGGCTCTGTTACGGTCTCTGCGTGATCAAACAACCAGTGCAACCCATTAAACGGAATGTCTTTATTTACTTTTTCAAATACG
>JAJKIL010000303.1 GCA_021154515.1 Niastella sp.
ATAAAGGAGAAAACCCGGTGACGCCACAGGTTCCTGAATGCGATCTTGAAATAATTCTTTAGCATATGTTGGGTCTTGTTACGTGAATGGTCAATTTATCTCTCCTAAGCTTCTTCTTCCTTGTTAACTCGTCAACTTGTTAACTGGTCAACTTACTACTCATTTCTCAAGGCTTTCACCGGATTGGCCATCGCTGCCTTTATGGCCTGCACACTTACGGTGGTAACGGCTACCAGCATGGCAAAGCCGCCGGTTAGTGCAAATACCTGCCAGGTAATATTTATCCGCCAGGCATAAGCCTGCAACCAGTTGTACATGATATACCAGGCGAGGGGAGTAGCTATGATCAACGCTACCGTTATCAACTTTACAAAATCTTTCGACAACAAGCCAACTACCTGGGTTACAGTTGCACCCAATACTTTACGGATGCCAATCTCTTTCGTCCGGTTCAGAGCAGCAAGGGCAGCCAGTCCGAACAAACCCAAACAGGCAAGGAAAATGGAGATGCCACCAGCCCAGCTGGCGATGGAGCTCCAACGGGTCTCATTTTTATAAAAGTTGTCGAATTTCTCGTCTACAAAACTGTATTCAAAGGGGGCATCGGGCACCAGTTTCTTCCAGGTGTTGTTCAATAAGGCAAGCTTACTGCCCGGGTCACCTGCCTGCAGGCGTACAAAAATGCGTGATGCCTGCAATGCTGAGGGCCGGTAAAATAGTTGTGGCCGTACTTTTTTGGTCAGGTCTTCGAAATTGAAATTACGCGTAACGCCAATGATCGTTTTGGTGCGCTGGTTTCCTTTTGCATTCAATAGTTGTGCGCCTATTGCTTTTTCGGGCGTGGTGCCTAGTATATTTTGTACCAGGGCTTCGTTCACGATCACTGCATCGACGGTGTCTGATGACATGGCCGGGTTGAAGTTGCGGCCTGCTATCAGTTGCATGCCCATAGTATTTAAATAATTATAATCACCGGGGTATTGAATAACGCCCTGTAAATCGCCTTTATAATCCCGAAAACCGGCGCCCATTTGTCCTTCCCCTGCGCCAAGACCCATTTCTGATGCCGTTACGCCTAAAATGCCTGTACTGTTCTGGATGGCTTGCTTATATAAAGGGTATATTTTTTTGTCGATGTGTCCGGTATTGATCATGACCAGGTTCTCTTTATTGAGCCCAATATTTTTGGTGCGCATGTAAGCGATCTGTTGCAGCATGATAATGGTGGAAATGATTAACCCAATCGATAATACAAACTGCAGGGTAACAAGTGAACGGGTAAACAGGTTGGAACCGCCGATGCGGATGTTCTTTTTTAATACTTCTATTGGTTTGAAGGAAGACAATACAAGCGCGGGGTAACTACCTGCCAGTAAGGCTACCAAAATGGTAAGGCCAATTAACAGCCAAACTAATTCAGGAAAACGGCTGAGTGAAAAAGTTAACTCCCGGTCTGCCAGTTGATTGAAGAATGGTAATAGCAGAGACGCCAGCAGCAGGCCCGTAACGGCGGAGAACACACTTAACAGAAAGGATTCCGCCAGGAACTGCCCAATAAGTTGTTTACGCTGGCTGCCCATTACTTTACGCACGCCTATTTCTTTTGCGCGGCCCGCCGAACGGCCAATGGCCAAAGTAGTAAAGTTGATACAGGCTATTAGCAATACAGCCCCTGCGATGGTGATCAGGATCCAGATATTTTTGGGATCGTTACCGCCACCGATCTTCGGATTCATATGTATATCCCGCATCGGTTGCAACCTGAAGCTGTTCGGGGTTTTTTCATTTGCTGCTTTTGTTATTTTGTACTGGTATTCTTCCGGATAATATTTCCTTCTGAACAGATCAAGGCGATCTTGTTCACTGGCCAGCCGGCTGCCAGGTTTCAACAGCACGAATGCCTGGATGCCGATGGTCATATACCAATCTGTACTGCTTTGCTGCACCATAGGATCGTTGGTGATATGCTCAAAGCTGCCCAGCAGATCGAACTTTACCGAAGAGTTGGCCGGGATATCTTCCGCTACACCGCTGATGGTAAATAGTTCAAAAGCGGTATCGGTTTTTAGTTCCAGTGTTTTGCCCACTACATTGACAGTACCAAAATATTGCAGGGCTTTTTCTTTGGTTATTACAACCTGGTTGGGTTGTTGTAAAGCCGTTTTGGTATTGCCATATACAAGAGGAAACGTAAATACGTAAAAGAAAGCCGTATCGGCATAAGTGATACTGGTATGAAATATTTTATTGTCTGCTTTTACAAAACAGCCATTGTCTTTTAACCGTACGGCATAGGCTACATCCTCGGGAAAATCACGTTTCATGGCTGCCGCAGCAGGGGTATAGGCCCCGCCATCTCCACCGGGTTCCCGTTTTCCGCCCTGCCACCATTCAACAATGCGGTAGATGCGACCGGCGTTCGCATGAAACCGGTCGTAACTGAATTCATGCACGGCATATAACAGGAATAAACTAAAGCAGGCGATGCCAACAGACAAACCAAAGATGTTGATGCCTGACAACACTTTCTGCTGCGCCAGGTTGCGAAAAGCGATCCTGATGTACTGTTTTATCATGGCAACGATGAGGTTTAACATCGCCTTACTGCAAGGGATGGTGAACAGATAAAAGAAGCGATAAACTATATGGAACCTACTACACCATGATGTTCTCTAACACAGTTTGTCCGTCGAGCATGCGAATAATGCGATGGCTGTACCGGGCATCGTGTTCACTGTGAGTAACCATGATGATGGTAGTGCCCTGTTCGTTCAGATCGGTTAACAGGGCCATTACTTCATTACCATTGCTACTATCGAGGTTACCTGTAGGCTCATCCGCCAGTATCAGTTTGGGGTTGTTTACCACGGCGCGGGCCACGGCTACACGTTGTTGCTGACCACCACTCAATTGTTGGGGGTAGTGATTGCGGCGATGCATGATCTGCATTTTATCGAGCACTTCTTCCACGCGTTTTTTTCGATCGACTGATTTAACGCCGGTATATATCAAAGGCAATTCCACGTTTTCGAATACGGTCAATTCGTCTATCAGGTTAAAGCTTTGAAAAACGAACCCGATATTATGTTTACGCAGGTCGGCACGTTTGCGCTCATTAAAATTGGCCACTTCAATATTGTTGAATAGGAAGCTGCCGTTATCTGGATCGTCCAACAAACCCAGGATATTCAGCAGGGTTGATTTGCCACAACCCGATGGACCCATAATGGCTACAAATTCGCCTTCCTTAACATCTATGGAAATTTTGTTCAATGCTACGGTTTCAACCTCTTCGGTGCGATAGATTTTTTCGAGATCCCGGATCTTTATCATGTGTTGTATGGTTTGAAGTTATGAGTTGTTTAAAAATTATTGAGAAAATGGTGGCCGGGCAGCAGGTCCAGGTCATCAATCATCAGCGCCACCTTTTTAACCGGTGTTGTTGTTACCTGTTTTACCAGTTTACCGGTGCAATGTACCCCGCCGCAATAATTGTTGGGCGAAGCTGCACCTGCGCCAATGAGCAACACAGCCAGTAAACAGATGATCTTTATTTTCATGTTGGTTGGTTTATTGGTAAAATGATCATTCTTTCTTCAGTACTAATTCCTGCATTTTATCATAATTCTCATAGCTGGAGGTAACCACCTTATCACCGGGTTTCAGGCCTTCCAGCACTTCATAATAATCGGGGTTCTGACGGCCCAGCTGAATATTGATCCGGGAAGCGATCTTTCCATCATCACTTACTTTAAAGATCCAGTTACCACCGGTGCTTTGGAAGAAACCGCCTTTGGGCACCAGGATGGCCTGTGTTTCATCGCTCAGCGCCAGTAAGATCTGTAACGTTTGACCCCGGCGGATATTCTTTGGCACTTCACCCACAAACTCCATATCAACCTGGAAATGGCCACTTACTACCTGGGTATATACCTTTTTGATCTTGAGTTTGTATTCTTTGTCCACCAGGGTAAATTTAGCCGTTAAACCGGTAAATACATTGGTGATGTAGTGTTCATCAATATCGGCCCTGATCTTGAAACCGGAAGCAGCATCGATTTGTCCGAGCCGGATACCGGCGCCAATGTTCTGACCAATTTCCGCATCGAACGAAGTCAGTTGTCCGGCAATAGGAGATTTTACTACCAGGTCGCCCACTTTCTTCTTCATAAGCTCGAGCGCCTTTTTCATGTTCAGGTACGATTGCTCGTTTTGCTGTAACTGTATTTTGTTGGTAGCGGAATCCTGCCGCATGATGTCTTCCGTTAATTTTTTGCGGCGTACCTGGTACTGATAGGCGTTTTCAGCCGACTGAAATTCCTGCGACCCGATCACTTTTTGCGAAAACAGTTTTTTATTCAGGTTATATACCCGTTCGGCTTCTTTCAGGGCATTATCAACTTCAGCCATCTGGTTCAAACGGGCTACAGTATTTTGCTGGGCATTGTTACGGGCGATCTGCATTTGTGTCAATACATTGAACACACTGGTTTCCTGGTTGGCCAGGCTCAGTTCCAGGTCGGGGTTGCTTAATCGCAGAATGGGCTGGCCTTCCTGCATCATGGCGCCGTCTTCAACATATTTCTGTTCAACACGCCCGCCTTCCTGCGCATCGAGATAGATAGAAGTCTGGGGTAATACAATGCCGTTGATGGCGATGGTTACCTGGAAGGGGCCTTTTTTTACTTCACTGATGGTAAGGCGTTCCGTATCTACATTCAGCCGGCTTTTGCCGGAAGTGAAATAATAGCTGCCCAGTATCAGCAGGGCGATTGCAGCAATACCTGCAATGGTTACAATCCGTTTAGAGGTCCATTTCTTTTTTGCAATAACTCTATCCACTGTATTTATTTTTAATGTAATCCGAAGCGATACAGCATACCTCGCAACAATATGCCAGAATATAAGCAATGTGATTTACAAGCTATTACACTGTAAAATGGTGTTCGGCTGTTCGCAACCAGTACAATAACTGTACGCTTTTGATACACTGGTGCAAATCAGCTGTTGCTTCATAAAATATTGTTTGCTACGGCTTTGTAATTATGGTATAATTGTAGTGAAGAATGTTGCATAGAACCGAAATTTTTAAATAAAGTTATGTTACTGAAGAACGCTACCATACTGGTGATTGACGATGACGTGGATGTACTGACTGCTGTGCGATTGCTGCTGAAAACAGAGGCAAAAGAAGTAGTAACAGAAAAGAACCCCGAAAATTTGCGTTGGTTATTATCGAAGCAGCAATTTGATGTGATCCTGCTCGACATGAATTTCAACAGTTCCATTAATACAGGAAACGAGGGGTTGTTCTGGTTGAAGAAAGTGAAGGAATTTAAATCAGAAGCAGCTGTCATCATGATCACGGCTTATGGCGATATTGACCTTGCCGTACGATCGCTGAAAGAAGGGGCTGCGGATTTTGTAGTAAAACCCTGGCACAATGAAAAGCTGATCATAACCATAAAGGATGCGTTAAAAAAGAAGGAGGGCAAATCCTCATCGCCTGCGCAGCGCAGTAACGATTCTATTATCGGGACTGAACTGCTGGGCGAATCGGAGATAATGAATGATATCTTTTATAAAATAGAAAAGATAGCACCTACCGATGCCAACATTTTGATATTGGGTGAGAACGGGACCGGAAAAGACCTGATCGCTAAAGCCATTCACCAGCAATCGCTGCGGGCCAAGAAAGCCTATGTAAAAGTGGATGTGGGCGCCCTCACCGAAACTTTGTTTGAGAGTGAGCTGTTCGGTCATAAAAAGGGTGCGTTCACCGATGCGCGGGAAGACCGTGTGGGCCGTTTTGAGGCGGCTAATGGCGGTACGCTTTTTATGGATGAGATCGGCAATATCTCCCTGCATCAGCAAGCCAAATTATTAAGCGTATTACAGAACCGGCAGGTGATTAAGCTGGGGACCAACGATCCGTTGCCGGTTGACATCCGGCTTATTTGCGCTACCAACGTTCCGTTAACTGAACTGGCTAATGAGAACCGTTTCAGGAAAGACCTTATCTATCGTATCAACACGGTAGAGATCATGGTGCCACCCTTACGTAAACGCGGCAACGATATTATTTTGCTGGCGAGGCATTTCAGTCAGTTGTACAGCAATAAATACCTGAAACCGGTAATGGAGTTTGATGATAAAGCGATTGAGAAATTGCTGGCCTATCATTTTCCCGGTAACATCAGGGAATTGCAATATACCATTGAGCGGGCAGTGATCATGAGCGACGGGCATGTGCTGCAGGCAACGGATCTTATTTTCTCACCCATTGAATCAAATATGTCGCAGGAAAAAGAACCCGATGAACTAAACCTGAGTGCCGTAGAAAAGAATACCATTCTGCACGTAATTGAAAAACACAATGGAAATATTACCCGCGCAGCAAAGGAGTTGGGATTAACGAGGACGGCGTTGTATCGAAGGTTGAGTAAGTACGATATATGAGGGGAAGCTGACCAGTTGACGAGTTGATCAGTTGACGAGTTAACAAGTTAACGAGGTGGAAGAAGGTTTGGAGGAAGAAAGCAGGAGGTTGACAGAGTGCCCCCTAAAAAATTAAACATTTACTTTAAATAATTAGCTTGTTCTATAAACGATTTGAATGGCGGATCATTTTTCAGGTGGTATATTTATTTATCACCCTGACCGTAGCTTCATTTTTTCTGGTGAAAGGCCGGTATGAATTACTGGTAATTATGGTGCCGTTGATCATTTATGGCATAATTGCCATATTTCGCTTTCTACGAAAAGCGCATACCGAGTTGAACCAGTTTGTTGAATCGGTACATTATCGCGATTTCTCCCGTTATTTCGATGTAAAGCATGCGCCTGTAGAACTTCAACCATTGCGTAAAGGTTTCAATGAGATCAATTCTACATTTAAAGTAATCAGTAAAGAAAAGGAAACGCAGTTCCAGTACCTGCAAAAAATTCTGGAGCTGGTTGATACCGGTATTTTATCGTACCGCGAGCACAACGGGGAAGTGGTGTGGATGAACGAATCGTTGAAACGGATGCTGCAACTGCCATATCTGAAAACCATTCATTCGCTGGCTCGTCGCGATGGGGAACTGTACCGGCAGGTGACTTTATTAAAGCCAGGTGAAACAAAGATCGCTACTGCGCATAGCGAGAAAACATCATTTAAATTATTGATGTCTGCCACAGCTTTTCAAACCGATGGCAGCAAGTTTAAACTGATTGCTTTTCAAAACGTGAGTGAAGCATTGGATGAAACCGAATCAAAAGCCTGGCAAAAGCTGTTGAGTGTAATGACGCATGAGATCATGAATTCCATTGCCCCCATCTCCTCATTGGCCGAAACGTTGAAATACCGGCTGCAACAATTTGCCGTGCGGCCTGAGCTGGAATCCGGCTCCATGGACGACCTGGAATTAGGCATAGATACCATTAAAAGAAGGAGTGAGGGGTTGTTGAAATTTGCGGAAACGTATCGCAACCTGAACAAGATCACCACGTTGAACCTGAAGAAAATTTATGTGCGCGATCTGTTCGAAAACCTGCATCACCTGATGCAGCCTACACTGGATCAAAAGAACATTGAGATGGAGATCATTTTAAAAGATCCCGATCTGCAACTGGATGCGGATACTAACCTGCTGGAGCAGGTGCTGATTAACCTGGTGGTGAACGCCATGGAAGCCGTGAAGGAACGGGAAGAACCGCGCATTATTCTATCCGCCTATTTTGCCAATAACCATAGAACGGTCATTAAAGTAGCAGACAACGGTACCGGAATGCCCGAAGAGGTGCTGGATAAAATATTCATTCCATTTTTCAGCACTAAAAAAAGCGGCAGTGGTATTGGTTTAAGCTTATGTAAACAAATTATGATGCTGCACAAGGGTAATATTCAGGTGCAATCAATAGAAGGACAGGGGACTGCATTTATGATGCAGTTTTAAAATTTACAAACTCAATGATACCCGTTTGGCCAGCCAGCTATCTTTTACCGGTATCAGCCATTTATTTTCCAGTTCTTCTTTTGTTTGAACCAGGTTGTTGAAGTAAAGCGTATCTGGTGAAATGAAATTATTATTGATTGCGTATTGCAATTGAGAGAGTGGCAACATTTGCACTTTATCTTTTACCTGAAACGTGAGCATTTGCCGGTCGAACATATTTACATTGAACAGCTGTTCAATTTGTTTTATGAGGCGAACCGAGCTGTCGGTGCTGCAACCGCTTACACCCGTAGCACGTTCATCGGCCATCAACACAACAAACTGACCAAAGAACAGGTTTCCATAACCTTTTACCGGGGCGCCATGCGATTGCCAGTTAGCGGCGAAATTATTTAGCAGCTCTTCAATATGCAAAGCTTCACTCATCATAAATAACCGGCTGCTTTGGTACACCCATACTCTTGAATCCGGAGCAAAATCGGCTGGTATCAGTTCTTTGTAGTCTATCATGGTGCAAAATTAATACAAATCAATCAGATCGCCGTCATGGCAAAATTGATTGTTAAACGTTATAAATCACAGGAATTACAACGTATATTACCGGTAAAAGTTTATTGCTGTTAAGAAAAAGAGGGGAGGCCGGGCGGCTAGAGTTTTAATAAAATGAGCGGATACAAACCCATTAACAATATCACTATGAGAATGAAAATTCTCTCCAACCATTTTTTTTGCCTGGCAATGATCTTATCTTTCGCTGCTAATGTTCCAATACTCATAGCCTTTTATATTTTAAGGGAACTGCTTAATGTTTTAATAATATGGTAGCATACAGACCCATGATCATTAATACGACAGTAATGAAGGTACTTAACATCCATTTTTGTTGGGAAAGCGAATGCTCCTTCATTTCATTGCGTAGACTGTGAATTTCTTCTTTTAATACAAAGAGATCTTTTTTTGTAGCTAATATTTCAGTTTTATTATTCAATTCGTCTTTTACTTTTATTTCAACATATTGGGTAAGGCATTCAGCTTCATTTCTACCCACCTTTTGCGCCAACGCTTCATACAGCTTCGTTAGGGTTACCTTTTCCATTGATAGAGTATTTCTGATTAGTATACCAAATATAATAAAAAAAAATAAACTAATGAACGAAATTGATAAATATTTTAGCAAAACTGCTGATGTATATAGTACAACAAAAAGGGCTATCACTTTATAAAACGTGATAGCCCTTTTTGCTATTAATGTATTCGTTTAAGTTTACACGTTAAATCTAAAATGCATCACATCGCCATCCTTCACAATATACTCCTTACCCTCGATGCGCAGTTTACCGGCATCGCGGCAGGCGGCTTCTGAACCGTAGGTGATATAGTCGTTATAGGCAATTACTTCCGCCTTGATAAAGCCTTTTTCAAAATCAGTATGAATAACGCTGGCGGCCTGAGGAGCTTTCCAGCCTTCGTGGATCGTCCAGGCGCGAACTTCCTGCACCCCGGCGGTGAAATAGGTTTGCAGGTTCAGTAATTTATATGCTGAATGGATCAGACGATCAAGGGCGGGTTCTGTCATTTTGTATTCTTCCATGAACATCTGCTTGTCTGCAGGGTCTTCCATTTCACTGATCTGGGCTTCAATGTTGTTGTTCATGATGATCACCTGTGCGTTTTCACCTTTAATGGCTTCCTGCAGGGCGTCTGAGAACTTGTTACCGGTATGCATACTTGCTTCATCCACATTGGCTACGTACAACACCGGTTTTTCAGTGAGCAGGAACAGGTCAGCAATGGCCGGGCGCTCTTCTTTGGTAAGTGCCAATCCACGAATGCTTTTGCCTTTTTCCAGGTGTTCTTTACAACGAACCAGTACGTCGTATTCTACTTTCAACTTGGGATCGATGCGCGCCTGTTTTTCAACCCGGCTTATTTTCTTGTCAACACTTTCCAGGTCTTTCAGCTGTAATTCAATATCAATGATCTCTTTATCGCTTACGGGGTTGATGGCGCCTTCGTCACGTAAAATGTTCTCATCTTCAAAACAGCGAATTACGTGAATAATGGCATCCACTTCGCGGATGTTACCCAGGAATTTATTCCCCAGTCCTTCACCCTTGCTGGCGCCACGCACCAGACCGGCAATGTCCACAATTTCAATCTGGGTAGGAACAATTCTATCAGGATGCACCAGTTCTGCCAGTTTTTGCAGGCGGGCATCGGGCACATCAACCAGTCCAACATTCGGATCGATAGTACAGAAACGATAGTTGCTGGCTTGTGCTTTGGCACTGTTACTCACTGCGTTAAATAAGGTTGATTTCCCAACGTTCGGTAATCCGACAATTCCTGCTTGTAAAGCCATTTTCTAAGTTTTTAATTCTATGTTCTTCGTTTCTAGTTCCCGGGTCAATTGTTCTGAGTGGCTGATTTTCAGGAAACTCAGAACCAGGAACGCAAAACTGAAAACTGTTTTCGGCGCGCAAAGATAGGGTATTACCGGGTACTAATATATGGCCGGATTCCTTTATCTTCAACGCTTAATCTTATTTCCCTTATGGCATTGAGTCGCATCTGGAGCGCCTTTATTCTTATATCCATTTTAGTGGCTGTTTTTAAGTTTGCCGCCTGTGGTGAAAAGCAGATCTTCAGCTCCATGGTGGTGGGTAAAAAAGGCGATTCAGTGCAGGTGCAGATGAGCCCGGTTGCCGTGGCCAATGCAGCAAAGGCCGCTGCCCTGGATAGCAGTGGCCAGGTAGGCGCGGGTGATGTAAAAACCCGGATCCAGGTATCCAATGGTATTGTAGATACCTGTAAAGATGCGGTAACGCTGTGTATTGAATTAATAGGCATGCTGGCCCTGTTCATGGGTTTTATGAGCATTGCCGAAAGGGCGGGGGGCATCAACCTGCTGTCGCGGATCATCGGTCCTTTCTTCTCAAAGCTGTTCCCCGAGGTGCCCAAGGGCCATCCGGCCATGGGTCATATGATCATGAATTTTTCCGCCAATTTACTGGGGCTCGATAATGCGGCCACCCCTTTTGGGTTGAAGGCCATGCAAAGCCTGCAGGAGCTGAACCCAAAAAAAGACGTGGCCTCCAATGCCCAGATCATGTTCCTGTGTTTACATGCGGCGGGTTTCAATATTATTCCGGTAAGTGTTATTGCCATCAGGGCGGCCCAGCATGCCAGCGATCCTACCGATGTGTTTCTGCCCTGTATGATCGTTACGTTTATCGGCACCATGACGGCCATGATCATCGTTTCGTTCAGGCAACAGATCAGGCTATTGCAACCGGTAATTGTTATGTGGGTGCTGGGAATTTCTGCGGTAGTGGCCCTGATCGTTTGGTATATTACCACCCTGAGCGCCGGCGGTGTACAGTTCTTTAGCAGCGTTCTGAGCAATGGCCTGATCCTGCTGGTGTTCCTGCTGATCATACTGGGTGGACTTTATAAAAGGATAAATATTTTCGATGCGTTTATAGACGGGGCCAAAAATGGTTTCGATACTGCTATTCGTATTATTCCTTATTTGGTGGGCATTCTGGTGGCTGTGAGTATGCTGCGTACCAGCGGTACCTTCGATGTGGTGATCGATGGCATCAAAAACTTCTTTGCTTACCTGGGGGCCGATACCCGGTTTGTAGATGGATTGCCTACGGCGTTAATTCGCCCGTTAAGCGGCGGCGCTGCCCGGGGTATGATGGTGAGCACCATGATCGCAAACGGTCCCGATTCGTTTGCCAGCCGTCTCTCCGGCATTTTCCAGGGGGCATCTGATACTACCTTCTATGTAGTGGCGGTGTATTTTGGCGCCGTTTCCATAAAGGATACCCGGTATGCCATTGGGTCTATGTTACTGGCCGACCTGGTAGGGGTAATTACCTCGATCGCCCTGGCCTATATCTTCTTTGGAAATATTAATTAGCATCTTCACCATTTATGGCGGCAAACAGGGCTACGATGTCTTTATCGAGCTCTACTATTTTATTGTGTAATTGAATGTGCTGATCAAGAAATGCGGCGCGGGCTTCATACATTTTGTCTACGAAATGGATCAGGTCGGAAAAAGCGCCTCTGAAATCATCAAAGTTCTCATCCAGCGTACAAATATCGATCTCCATGTTTTTATAATCCCTGATTATAGGGGAGAAATATTTATCGTCGAACACGTCAAACAACTGTTCCAGTTGTTCCTGTTGTTTTTCAACGGTGGCAAACTCCTGTTCTGCTGCCCGCAATCCATCGATATACACATCGTAGCTGTGGTTAAAATTATGCAGCTCTGTAAGTAATGGCTGCGTATCGTAACAAACGCGTTCACTTTCATCAATTGATTCTATTTCATTATCTGTAAGCGGACCACCTTCCTGCAGGTAATGCAACATGGGGGTTAGCAACAGGTATTCGTTTTGCAGGTTGTTGAATATGCCCTGGCATTGTTGCAATATTTTATCGGTGCCTGTATAATAAGTATGTAACCGGGTCAATACATCTTTATAAGCTTGTGACCCATTGTGCAGTTCCACATATTTTTCTATCGCTTCCTGTTCTAAAGTGCTTAGCGGCGCTTCGCTTACATAATCCAGTTTAATAACATGGAAAGGGTGGTTAATGATCGTTGGTTTCATAAGCACCATTTTACGGTATTATAAAGCTACCGATAATTTCATGTACCCCGCACAAAAAAAATCCGCCTTCATTTTCAAGGTGTTTGAAGTACGCTAAAAGCAAAAGTCCTCCCGATTTACCGGGAGGAACTTAATTATATACTAATACCGTTTATCGTAATACGAAAACTACCAGTACGGATTTTGCATGGCTTTCTGCATATCGTTTGGGGAAGTGCAGGTAGGCAAGGGCGTAATAGTTAATTACAGTACCTGAATGCCTGCATCGATGTACGGTTTTAATACCGGAGAATCGGGAGGTAATTCGGTGATCAGGATGTCTATGTCTGAAATATTGCAAATGTGAATGGGCTGCAGGGTGTTTATCTTTTCTGAAATGGTGCAGCACACTACTTTTTGTGAGGAGTCGATCATGATCTTCTTCAGCTGTGCTATTTCCCAGTCGTTTTCGGTAGTGCCTCGTTTTATATCGATGGCGTTTATGCCCAGGAAGCACAGGTCCGCATTTATATTTTTGATCTTGGCAATGGCTTCTGCGCCAATGGTGATCTTGGCATTTTTTGATACCCGGTCGCCGATCATTATCACTTCAATATTGGGATGTTGCATGTATTCGAGTATGGCTGGAATACTGCCTGAAATGAATGTTGCTCTTAAGGCTGGGGGCAGGGCCCGGGCCATTTCAATAATGGTAGTGCCACCACTGGTGAGCACAAACATGCCATCCTGGATGAGTGCTGCGGCTTTTTGTCCAATTATCTTTTTCTGGTCCTGCGAGTACACGCTCAAACCGGAATAGGTTACGTCGTTAAAGGAATGGGAAAGGGCGCCGCCATGAACTTTTATCAGTTTGCCTTCGTCTGAAAGCTCCATTAAATCGCGGCGGATGGTGTCTTCCGACACCCGGATCTCATGACTAAGCAGGGAAGAAAGTACTTTATTGTGCAGGTTTACCTGATGCAGGATGTATGCCTGACGTTCTTTTTTCAGCATAATCTGTTAGTTGGTTTCAACTCAAATATAAAGGGAATGTGGCAAGAATACGCAAAAATGTAATTAAATATGGATAAATAACGCAAAATAAGGCGCGTATTTGAGTGTTATTTTATTGTAAGTGCGGTATTTTGCAGCAATGACATATGTAGGATGTAAGTTTTTAAGATTGGGTTGCAGGAGTTGACAGGTTGCCTTTTGTGAGCCTTGGACGTTTGGGGAAGTAAGGAGGAAGTTGACCAGTTGATCAGTTGACCAGGTAAAAAGGTGGGATTGGGAAATCTACAGGGCAGGTTGATAGGGTTGATAAAGTTGATAAAGGAAACTGGAAAAGTATGATTGTTTGATATAGGTGAAAGGGCAGCCTTAATGAGTGGGCGAGTCCCTGCAACCCAGAAACTCAACGAACCCAAAAACTCAGAACTGTATTTCCTGGTTAACTGGTCAACTGGTCAACTCGTCAACCTATGTTATTTCAACGTAAATCGAATAGTAAGCGCAAAAGCATCCGGGATAAAATTGATCTCAGGAAGAATGTCGAGCTCGGGTTTCCAGTCGAGGGAGAGATTGACGGGCGCATTGGTGAATTTGTAATCCAATCCTACAATACCGGTTGGGCCCAGGTAGGTATCGCCGTCCTGAAAACCAACATAGGCGCCACCGCCAATAAACCAGCTTAAACCGGGTGTGGTGAATTTGTTGTGCACTTCCAGCAAGCCGCCAAAACCAAAACGGTTGCCCCATGCTACAATACCTTCCAGCGCTGTTTTATCGGTAGCGAAGTATTTAACCGAAATGCCGTTGCTTAAAGTAGGAGAGGTGTTACCAAGCCGCACACCAGCTGCCAGGCGGTAGTCCTGCGCGGAAGCACGTTGGCTTACCAGCATAATCAATAATATAACGGGCAGGGTTATGGAGATCCTTTTCATGAAAAACAATTTTTGATTTTCAATGATAAAATACAATCTCTACAAACAGCTAAGGGGCGTATACGGCTGGCCGTTCTGCACACACCTGACCGTTATTAGCTGGTGTATTGATCAATGGTTGAATTGATGGGAACGAAAATAATGCCAAATGTATTGATTAACTGACTGTTAATGTAATACCAGGGCGTTTTAACTAATAATTACAGTGAATCCTTCTTACTGCTCATCGCAGGTTTTCTAAACAGCGGCTTTTCTTTTTGCGGGTCCTTTCCTTTTGGTAACTCCGTTGGAGTTTCCTTTTTCGGATCTTTCAGGGGATTTTTGGGCAGTGATATTTTTGAACTATCCACTTTTATTCTATCCAGGTGCAGGCTGTCAATCAGGGTGCTATCCATGAGAGTGCTGTCCATTAACGTGCTATCTGTTATGATAACAGGCTTTTTAATATCTTCAAACAATTCAAACTTTGTTTTTGGCCGAAGACTATCGAGCCATTTAAAGTTACGAAGCATTTTGTTTTCGTCTTTAGCCTGTTTTACAGGGTACATGGTACCGTTTACTTCGCTTATGAAAACTACTTTATTCAGCTCCTTGTTCTTGAAGCGCATGTCGATGATGTCGCTGGTGGCGTTGTTGATACCTACCAGCTTTCCCTTATCATCCTTCACATAATAGATGCTTTCGCCATTACCCGTAGCCCGCATATAATCCATTTCCCCATCCTTGAAATAACCATTCAGGCGATTGCCTTTTATCTGGTTATACATGCTGCCTGCAGAATCACTGGTATTTATGGCAAAACCGTTCTCGAATACATTCATTTTGTCTGGCTTCTTATTCTTTGTATACAGGAGTATAGTATCACCGGTGATCTGGCTTTTGCTGGCCCACAGAACCGGGTTGGTGAATAATCTAAAAATGGAATCCTTGCCTGAGTACCACAGGCTGTCTGATACCGCCTGCATGGAATCGGAAAAAATACGCACATGGTGCCACGCCTGGAAGTAGCGGTCGGTACTATCGTTTTTGTTTTCTGTAGCTGCTGGCTTCTCAGGTTTACCGGCAACCGCTGCCTTTGCTTTGGCAGTTGGAATATTTTTATTGACTG
>JAJKIL010000304.1 GCA_021154515.1 Niastella sp.
AATGCGAACATATTTCGCTGTGCGCGGCGTAAAGGTGAATGTTTGCAGGTTCAACGATGTGCCGCTGCTTACCACGCCCGAAGCCGCGGTGGTCCAGTTGTTGCCATCGCTGCCAGTTAAAATATCAAAAGAAGAAGAACGGGTATTGCCCTGGTAAAAGGCGATCTGCACACCGGTGACAGTAGCTTCATTGTTCAGGCAAAACTGTATCCATTGCCCGTCGCCATTGGCCGACCAGCGGGTGTTGAGGTTATTGTCAAGCACATTGGCTGGAACATTGCCATCGTCGGCGCTGGCAGTCACTGGTTGGCATGCAGGTGGATTACTGCCATCTGTAATAACTGATAACCGTACCTGCTTCACTGGAATTCCACAAGATGCGCGGATCATGGGCCAGTTCACTCTTCAACGCAAAAGCTACTTTTTTGCGGCCTGCGGCCAACTCGGCTTTTACATAATTGGTCACATCCCAGGTATAATAGGTAGCCGCAGCATTGGTTACTGTGGTAGAGGCGAGCGTTGCAACGGAAGTAGCAGGCTTGTTGTTCCAGGTAATGGTGTTTTCCGTCCACGTAGTATTGGCTACGGAGAATACGCCTACCGGCACAGAAGGTACCGTAGTAAGATCTACTTTGCCAAACACCTTTAACACTACAGAAGCGGCATCACCGGTCAGGTTGGTAAGATCGAATAACAGATACGACTCGCGGGCATTGTTCAGTTGTCCGCTCGGCGATACCTTGGTTATAAGCAATGTTGAATCGGTTGTTCCGAATGTAGTACCGGCATTGGTGCCATCGCGCACATACGCATCGTGTACAGGTGTGAAGGTTATGGCAGTTGGCGCCAACTTGAAGTAGGCGGTATACGTAGCGTTGCTGTCTGTGATCGTAATGTTTTGCGAAGCAGCGCCGCCATGCTCCCAATGATCAAACAAGTACGTAGTGCCATTTACCGTTTGCGGCGATATGGCTTCCATGGGTCGTACCATGCCGCTCAATGCAGGCGTGGTATACGGCGTAGTGGCCGGTATATCGTCCAGCCGGATCTGTAAACCTGATGGTACACTGTGCAGGTTTAATGTGGAAAGTACCGGGAATATTTCTACATAGGTAGTATCGGTAGCTCCCTGGGAATCGTGCACTACTAAATACAACCGGTACCAGATGTTGGTTTCGGTATGTCCTTCGGCCGAGATGGGGAATGAACCGTTGGCAGCACCATCGGCAATATCAGGCCCCGGGTGAATATGATTGGCATGATGGAAATCAACCCACCATTCAAAAGCGCTGGCTGGTAAAGCGCCATCTTCCGGATCGGTAGCAGTACCGCTAAAGCTAACTACGGTGCCTGCTCTGAATGGCGCACCGTTTACCGGACTGGTTATGGTGGCAACCGGCGCCGTGTTGGGCGCTGTTACTGTTAACGTTGCATTGTTACTGGTTACCGAACCGGAGTTGTTGCTCACCACCACGCTGTATGTGCCCGCATGTGAAGGTTGTACATTGGTAATGGTGTAGGTAGCCGATGTAGCGCCTGAGATAATAGTTCCATTCTTTCGCCACTGATACGTAGGGGCCGGATTACCTGTAGCGGTAACGCTGAACGTAGCCGTATTACCCTGCGATATAGTAATACTTTGCGGCTGCGTGGTAATTACCGGCGCCTGCGTACCGGTATAAATAATTCTGTACAGGGCGCTGTTATCCCTGCTTAAAAAATACAGGTTGCCATCGGTGCCCTGTTTTATATATACCAGACTGCCGCCCAGGTTGCTGCCAAAGCCACTGCGGGTGGGAGAGGCTACCGAAGGATTGATATTATCGATCCAGGAACCGCAATAATCCAGGAAGAAATAGCGCCCGTTATAAGTGGATGGATAATTACTGATTGCCCCATTGAAGAAGGTGCCGCCATTAAGCGCGCAACCCTGCCCGGTGGGCGGCGGATCGTCCCTGTTGGTGGCGTACACATAAATGGGATTGGTGTAACCCGTGCATCCACTGGTACACATGCCTTCCTTATCGGGCCAGCCGAAATTTCGTCCGCCTGTTGTAGCGTCATCGATCTCTTCCCAGGTAGCATTGCCTACATCGTCTACAAATAGCTTTCCGCTTACCGGGTCACTTGAAATGGTAAACGGATTTCTTAAGCCATAGGCCCACACCCTGCTGCGGGCAGCACCGCCGGTGAAAGGATTGCCTGCCGGTACGGTTCCGTCGGAATTTATCCGCAGCAATTTACCCAGGTAGCTGTCCAGGTTTTGGGCATTCGAGCCTACCTGGTTTTCGCCCACGGCAACATATAATTTACCATCGTTGCCAAATGTCATACCGCCGCCATTGTGATAAATGGCGTTGAGTGCAGGCAAATCGAGAATAGGCGTTTCACCGCCTGCTACATCGCCCGTCATGGTAAAACGGCTTACTCGGTTATGCGGCCCCGAGGTATGGGTATAATACAGGTAAATGTAGTTATTGGTAGCAAAATTGGGATCAACGGCCAGGCCAATCAATCCCCGCTCGCCGCTGCTGTTTACTGAAAGCGTGATGGCAGGGGTAGATAAGAGACTGCCATTTTTTACAACCCGTAACTGGCCGCTTTGCTGGCAAATAAGAATACGGCCATCGGGCGTGAACGCCATGGCTGTAGGGTTACTTAAAGAGGCAGTTACCTGCACACGTTGAAAATTGGCCGGCAGGGTTTGCCCCTGTGCCTGGGACAACAATATCAATAATGCCATGCACCAACTTAATAGTGCCGGCCATGCTTTGAGGATGTTTGCTTTTCTCATGTGATGGATAAATGGTTTATAGGTAAGTTATTCTTTAAGGCATCTTTTTCCCGGGTTTTATTCTTTCAATAGTTTTCGGATAATGGTCTTACCATTATACAGCAACTTTATCGTGTATACGCCCGATGGTAATTGGTTGGCATTAAACTGGGCTTTGTGACTACCGGCCTGCAACATGCTATTTACCAGTACGGCCACCTGCTTACCGGTAATATCATACACCGCCAGGTTGGTATGTGCCGGTTTGTCGAGGGTAAAACTGATAGTGCTGTTATCCCTGAACGGATTGGGAAAACTGGTCAATCTGCTGGTTAAAGTGGCCGGTATGGTGGCGGTCGTTTCCTGGCGTGCCGAAGAGGTGGTAATACTTAATTGTGGCGCATTGCTGCCGGTTTCTTTTGAATTCCATATTAACTGCCCCTGGGTTTCCTGCTGATCTTTCAGCGCAAATGAGACCTTTGTATGCCCTGCTGCTATTTCGCTTTGAATATAGCTGGTGATATTCCAGTTGTAATACCGGGCAGTAGCATCGGTAACGGTAGCGGTGCCCAGGGCAGTTGCCGCCGACGCCGGTTTATTATTCCAGGTAAGGGCAGCTTCCGTCCAACTGGTGCCGGAAACCGCATAGGCGCCCACTACTATATTAGCGTCCCTGCTATCCTGTGTATGTCCGTTTACTTTTAAGGTAGCGCCGGTAACAGTACCGGTTACAGAAGACAGATCAAAAGTGAGATAGGCTTCGCGATTATTACCGGTTTGGCCGGCGGGCGCTACTTTAGTAACTAATTCGGAAGCATCTGTTGAACCATACGCAGTGCCGGCATTGGATCCATCCCGTACATAAGCATCCTGTTGCGCCGAAAGGTTAACTGATCCGGGATTGCCGGGATTGCTTCCAATGCTGCTGGGACAAAGGCTGGCGCTGCTTTCTGAAATACAAAAATCATTGAACCGCACCTGCTCGTCGCGCAACACATCATCTTTACCGCGGTAAACACCCCATTTGGGCCTGTTGTAGGAAGCGCCTTCGCGCCACATATCGAGGCTGTTGTTGCTATAAGAAAGCAACACAGCGCCATCGCTCACGCGGGTTAAAGTGATCTCAAACGTTCCTGCGCTGACATCACCGCTTTTGTATTTTACATAAGCTTCCACCCAATTGCCTTTAAAAGGAGCGAGGTCGGCTTCTTTAACAGTGCCCAGGCTGCCGCTCCCTTCACCCGAACTGTGAATGATCTGGATCTTTTGCGGGTTACCTGCTCTTGGCGTAATTGTTATCAACGGCGCACCGGCATCACCATCGATCGCCTTGATCTGGAATATATGGGTGAACCGGCTGGAAGGAATAAAACCGGCGTCCAGTTTAAACTTCCAGCGATAGTACGCCGTTTGTCCCTGCGTATGCTGCATCTCAGGATTGGAGCCATCACCTCCTTTTATTTCCATCCGGGTGCGGTCTTCATTGGTACAGCGGTCGTCATCGGCAGTAGCATGACTGTGAAATACAAATACATATTTATTAAGCGTATTATCAAACACCTGGGTAACGTGCGGACCAAAAGAAGGGTGTTTGCAGTCAGGATTTTCATTCCCGAAATTTTTTGAAGCTATTACGTCATAAGCGGAACCGGAACCGGTAGCGCTTAAAGTAACCTGTGCATGTAATGGGGAGCTGAAAACAAGCAGGAGTAAAAAAGTAACGGTCATAGCAAACCGTTCAAAATGTAAAAGTTTCATTTTGATAAGGTGTTTTAAGTGTAAAAAAATAAATATTCACAAACAGATACATATGATCTGTTTGGCATCTACGATAAGTGGGTAGGATGTAAGGGGCGTGTAGGGAAAAACCAGTAAAGTGAGTATAGTGGTAATACTAGGAAGATGAATATATCCTACAGATATACTCTGGTGAGTGTATATTTTTCATATGCAGTCGTTTTTGTTAGAAGAAGGCTACTATGAAGTAACTACATTCTTTTGTCAGCTGTTTGCCTGTAATTAGCCGAATGATAAACTATTTTAGCAAAAGTAACATAGTAACGGTAACGGGCAACTACAGCCATCCGGATCGCCGGAATAAATAATAGAGGATACAACAAATGCAGAGGGTAGCAGCCACCACCACCGGATAACCGTAGGTCCATTGCAATTCAGGCATAACTCTGAAATTCATTCCATAATACCCTGCTACCATGGTGGGTACCGCAAAAATAGCAGCCCAGGCGGCGATCTTTCTTGACGTATCATTTTGAGAAATGGAGATCAAAGAAAAATTTGCATCCAAGGCGGTATTCAGCAATTCCCTGGTGTTGTCTACGATCTCATTGATCCGCAGGGCATGGTCGTAAATGTCGCGGAAATAAGGCTGCGTTTCCGGTGAAATATATTTAATATCAAATCGCATCAGGCGGTTACAAATGTCTATGAAGGGCGACACCGCCCGTTTCACTTCCAGCAGGTCTTTCTTTAACTGATATATTTGTTCTGTAGTTTCCCGGCTTGGGTTTTCCTTAAACACCTTGTCTTCGATAGCCTCCAGGGCATCTTCCAGCTGCTCTACTACAGGAAAATACATATCTACTATAAAGTCCATAATGGCATATAAAACAAATCCCTGGCCTTTGCTCAGTAATTCGGGCATGGCCTCACAGCGGGTCCTTACATCAGTATAAGCTACAGAGGATCCATGCCGCACCACCACAATGAAGTTTGTTCCTACAAAAAAATGTGTTTCCCCAAATTGTATATGGCAATCCCTGACCATTTGTACAGTTCTGAGTACAATAAAAAGCGAGTCGCCGTATAATTCCATTTTGGGGCGTTGGTGTGCCCGGTGCGCATCTTCAACGGCCAGATCATGCAACCCGAATTCATTTTGTACCCGCTCCAGAATTTCTTCTGAAGGTTCATACAATCCTATCCATACAAACTGGCTGGGATCTTTCAGCACTTCATGAATTTTATCCAGGCCAATATCTACCCGTTTGTGACCAACCGAGTAGGCTGCGCAGTTGACAATCTCTTTCATATACACATATTTTGAATGTGGCAATAATATATGTACCTGAAAGTTCGTAAATAACCGGTAAATGTCAATGTGATCCTACTGCCTGCTGTTATCTATCATTACTTTCACCTGCTTTGTTTCGGTTCCTATTGTAACTTTTGCAACATATACTCCGGCGGGTTTGTGACTGGTGTTCCAGTAAACGGTTTGTTCACCAGCCTGTTGGTGGGCATTGATTACTTCTTCAATTTGTCCGGTGATGTTGTACATGGCAATATGTACCTGGGCAGGTTTTAATAACCTGTACCGGATAGTAGCCTGTTTACCGGCCACAGGATTGGGATATATCCTGATATTATTTGCGTTGAGGACAGTTTCATCGGCTGTGGTAGCTTCTTTGGCGGTAACTGCTGCCGAGGAAGGTGCGGTGCCATCTCTGAAAGAACGAACCCTTCTCCATTTTACAACAGCTTCATCTGTTGTAAGGGTGCCATAATTACCGTATTTATGGTAATTACTAACTGACTCATTATCGGCGATCTCAGCCTTTTTCACCCCATTGATATAGACAATGATCTTATTGCCCACATTCTCCTGCAGGTGGATGACGTTTACACGCACTTCTTTTCCATAAACCCCGGTGGCCAGTGTTTGTCCTGCGCCCCGTATCGATCCACCACTGGCTGCATATCCACGTATCATCAGTTGAGTGGCCCCATCTGTACTTCCGAATATCTGCATCAGGCTTTCGTCATTCAAAGGCGAATAAAATGTAACATAGCCTTCAAACTGGCGGCTTCCGGTGGAATAATCGTTCTGCAACCTGATCTCGGACCGGTTAGACCGGTTGTCGAGCAGGCGAAAAGTCTCGGTTTCCGTACTGCTGGCGTAACTGTAGTCGGCACAAACGGGACTGCAAACAGATTTAGAGGCTGTCCAATTATAGATTTGCAGACCGTCTTCATTATCCAGGTGAATTTTTTTTGTGGGTGAATATTGCACCCAGCCACTGCCCAGTTGAGCATACGTGACAGATGTAGCGGTAAATAAAGTTGTAATCAGGAATAGTGCACGAATAATATAACGTGCTGTTATTAACTCAGGTGAGTGTGTATTTTTCATATTGCAGTCGTTTTTTCGTTAGAAGAAGGTTAGTCTGAAGTAACAACAATATTTTACCTGTTGCATTCAGATTATTAGCGGAGTTGTAAATTATTTTAACATTGGGAAAAAATAGCAACAGCTTGTTGCTGTGTGTTAATGGATTAATGAACTAATTTTGTTTTTTAATTTTTGATCGATGGCAAAAAATCCTTACCTGTCACTATTGCGAACGGCCTGGACCTATGCCCGGCAGGAACGAAAGAAATATATTTTAATATATGCGATGTTCATCCTGGCTAATTTCATTAATGCGCTCGGTCCCATCTGGCTGGGTTGGTTTGTGAACAAGATCCAGCACGATACGCAACGGGTATGGCATTATACGCTCCTGTATGTAGCGGGTTATTTCTGCATCCGTTTTTTTGAATGGAGCCTGCATGGGCCGGCGCGCATTATGGAGCGTAACCTGGCCTTTAATCTCAGCCGGAATTTCCTGCAGGAAAAATATCACCAGGTATTGCATCTGCCGGCCAAATGGCACCAGGACCATCACAGCGGCGCTACCATCAACCGCATTCGAAAAGCCTATGAAGCGCTGCGCGAATTTTTCGATAAGGGGTTCATGTATCTGTACACCCTCACCAAATTCTTTTTCTCGGTAATAGCCATGTTGTATTTCTCTCCGTTGTTTGGCGGCATTGCGGTATTGCTGGGGATACTCGATATTATAATGATCCGCAGGTTTGATAAACCCTTTATAAAAACGCTCGACCAGGTAAATGAAAAGGAGCATGTGGTGTCTTCTACCTTGTTCGATACGCTTTCGAACATCATGACCGTGATTACCCTGCGGCTTGAAAAGAGTATGGAATCGGGGTTGTTGCATAAAGTACAACAGATCCTGGCGCCCTTTCGCAAAAATGCCCTTATCAACGAATGGAAATGGTTTGTGGCGGATATGCTGCTGGCGCTTATTTACTGTATAGTAGTGGGTGGTTTTGTATACCAGAACTGGCAACCGGGTCAAACCTTTTATATTGCCGGTCTGGTTACCTTACTGGGATATGTGACCCAGTTCACCGGCGTATTTCAGAATGTTGCCTGGCAGTATACGGAGGTGGTGCAGTTCAACACCTACATTCAAACCGCCAGCAATATAAGTGAAGCCTATGCGCAACAGCACCGGCCCGAAGAACCGAAGGAATTACCTGTTAACTGGAAAGAAATACAAATAAATCAACTGAGCTTTTCACACCGCGCTACCTACAACGAGGCCTATACGCCGAGCAGCCTGCACCAGTTGAACCTGCGCATCAGACGTGGCGAAAGAATTGCCCTGATAGGGGAGAGCGGTAGCGGTAAAAGTACCCTGTTATCAATACTGCGTGGCTTGTATATGGCAGAAACGGGCGTGAAAGTATCGATAGATGGATCACCATTTGAAATTGATTCCCTGAATGAATCGGTGACCCTGTTTCCGCAGGAACCAGAGATCTTTGAAAATACCATTGCTTATAATATCACGCTGGGATTGCCTTTCCCCGAAGAAGAGATCATGCAGGTATGCGAAAGCGCGCACTTCACCGATGTAGTAATGCAACTGCCCGAAAAGCTGGCATCTGACATCAGGGAGAAGGGCGTGAATTTATCCGGCGGACAAAAGCAACGCCTGGCATTGGCCCGGGGTATACTGGCCGCCCGGGAAAGCGAAGTGATCCTGTTAGATGAACCAACCAGCAGCGTGGACCCAAAAACGGAAGCAATGATCTATGAAAAGCTGTTCAGTGCGTTTGCAGATAAAGCCATTGTTTCTTCCATGCACCGGCTGCATTTGCTAACGCAATTCGATTATATCTATGTATTGCATCATGGCAGAATTGTAGCCGAAGGCAATTTTGAGCATCTGCGAAATAACAGTCCTGCCTTCCAGGAACTGTGGCGGCATCAGCAGGAAACGGGGATGGGTGGTTAGTTCTGAAAAATTTACGCCATTTTGATATCCTAACTTCTTCTCTCCCGCGCACTGATCATTCTTTTTTTTCCTGTGTCGATATCCGCCGAGTCGAGAATGATAAACTGTTTCGTAAAGGCTACATAATACATTCTTGATACGGGTACCTCAACCGGTATGGTTGCCAATTGTACACCATCCCTTTTCACTACATCAATATGATCGGCTGATACTGCAAAAGATCTGTGCACACGTAAAAATTTATTTTCCGGCAACAATTTCATTGCTTCAAGCAATGTTATACGCGCAATGTATGTTTCGTTTGCCGTATACAGTTTGGTATAACTTTTTGCTGCCTCCAGGTAAATGATCTCATCGGGGTTTATTTTTTTTAGCTGCCTGTCCTGCCTGAAAAAGAATGTCTTTTTGTACATGGTACACAGTTATGGGTTCATTGATTAATAAGTAATTGATTAACGAATATACTATTTGTATGCCATGTGTGAACCTGGCCTCATCCATGTGTGAACCATGTGTCAAATGGGGTACTTCTCTAATGAAGCACACATGTTTCACACATGGTTGACACATGGTTTAGGCATTTTTTAAACATACTTACGGTGTGTTTTGCTTTACTATGTCATTCGTCCCGGGTTTTGCTATGGTTCGTCCCAGGTTTTTGCGAACGCCGTTAACTGAAAAAAGGCTATTGCCTATGGTGCATGTCATTCGTCCCATGTTTTTCCGAAGCCCGTCCCATGTTTCGGAAAAGCCCTTTCCATTTCCCTGTATGCAGTCATTTTTGATCTTACTTTTGAGTCGTTAATCGTTGCTGATGATGCTTCGCTTAATGCCAAACGAGAGGAGCGACTTGAATGGTATTCTTCATCAGCGATCATTAACACTGGGTTCTAAACTACATTCGTAAACGCCTAAAAACTCTATATATGGCGAAGATCAAAGACAACTTGCTCGTCCGCGGTGCAAGTGGTAATGTAGGTAAACAATTCGTTTACCGTAAACGCGGAGATAATACGTTCATAACCCGTATGCCTTCAACCGATAAAAGGACAAAGCCTACGCAACAACAGGAAAAGGTACGTGAGCAGTTTCTTGCAGCATCTGGATATGCTACAAGTGCTATTGCTGATCCGAAGATCAAAGCTCAGTATCAGAAGAAGGCAAAGGCAAAATCAGGTGTTACTGCTTATAACGTCGCCTTCAGGGACTTCCTGAAAGCACCGGTGGTGAAGAAAACCGATACGGCAAAATATAACGGTACACCCGGTTCCCCGATCGTTATAACTGCAATAGATGATTTCAGGGTTATTGAAGTTACCGTCAGTATTAAAACCGCCGCAGGTGTATTGGTGGAAGAAGGCAATGCCATGCTGAACCCGCTTCACAGGGATGAATGGATCTACACAGCTACACAAAACAATGCGGCGCTGACCGGTAGTATCATTCTTGCCACGGCGAAAGACCTGCCAGGTAATAAGGGCACAATGGAGACTACTGTTTAATTTTCCAAAGAGTCCCTTTACCCGGGTCATTCAAAACATAGTGCTGAGTTAAACGACGCACATATTGTCCGCCTTTGGCGGATTGCCCGGTCCCGACTTATGTCGGGACCGTTTTTTCCCAACTATTGGTCTACAGGGAATAGGGAATAAGTATTGCTGTTATACCGGAAAGTTGTGGTATGGATTCCCGGTTTGCAGAGTTGTCAGCTGTCGAATTGAGAAGTATTATCCTTGATGAGACGCGAAAATTTATCTTGGCCTTACAGTTTGGCTCGGCATTAAGTGATCTCGAAGAAATAAGAGAGCAGATCAAATCACTTAATGATGCGCTTGCAATTAAAGAAAAGGAGGAATTAAAAATAAATCTCTGAGGAAAAATTTACACAATCAAATGTCAAATATACAACCTAAGAAAAGCGTTCAAACATAATTGTCTATTCTTGCAGCAACATCAAAACCGGGTTATTGGAGTGGAAAGTATTTCACTTACAATTTTGCGAAATTCCTCGATGGAGCCGGGTTTATGATAATATTTGAAAGCGCCAGCCTGGTAAGCAGTATTTATTGTGGTAGAATGCCCCGCTGTAGAAAGAATAATGACCGGGATATGATGAAGCTCCAGTTCTCTTTTTATCGATATTAAACAAGTTTGGCCATCCATTTTAGGCATATTCATATCTAACACAATAAGGCATGGCAAATTACTTCCTGCTTTTAAAAATTTAAGCAAATCTTCACAAGTCTGAAACCAGGTGAGTTTAATTGCATCATTTATTTCCCGGAGGATCTCTGAAAAGAAAAAATAATCATCCGGATCATCTTCAGCCAGACATATATGTTGGATCCCTCCCTTCATAGATGGATAAATATGTATTGAAATAAGTGCGGGTCTTTATAGAAATAAAGTCCCGCTTAAATTCGCTGAATAAAACTGTAAAGCGTATGCAATTCATATTCCATTTAAAGCAGGCCTACATCCATAGAAAAAGGGGCTATCGCCCCTTTCGTTTGACTTTTTTATCCTACTGTGAGCTGTTGTTTGCAAACGGCATCGGAACAGCTGTAATTAGCAGCAAAGAAAATTTCTCATTCTGAAATCAGCCTACTCTGCATTACTAACTATATTTCCACGTTTTCGAATGTTAATTTCCTCAACCAGAGCATTAATATTTGCCCCGTGCTGGTCACTTTCTTTTAAACTGCCATTAACAAATGCCTTGGTATATTTTTCTGTTTCCTCTGCCAGCAAGTCAATTAACGTTTGCAAATCCAGTTGCCGGTAATTGTGAGCCATATTTTAAAAACCACAAAAAGTAAACCACTTAATAACAATTTAATGTTATAAGTTGCAGCTTAAGTGTTTGCACTTACAATTAATCAATCCCGACTATCAGCTGTGCCGTTTGTAATTTACAGTCATTGAAATAGATATAATTGATAAATTTTTATCGGTCCATAG
>JAJKIL010000305.1 GCA_021154515.1 Niastella sp.
ACTACCCGTACTTTTTCCTGTTTATTCAATAAAACCGGTAATAACTGATCGGCCACAGCGCCTCCGGCGCCAAAGATTGTGTGAATGTTCATAGTATAATGTTCAATTTATTTTAAATCCAAGCTTAATGTCCTTTATTCTAACTATTGCCCATCGATCTTAGGTGCTAACAATTTATATAATACCGGTGTAACTATTCTTGTCAACAAGGTTGAGCTTATCAACCCCCCAATGATAACCAATGCCAGCGGTGAATATAATGGATTATTTTCCATTACCAGCGGCAGCAATCCACCAATGGCCGTTAAGGTGGTAAGAATAATGGGCACAAACCTTGTTTCACCGGCTTCCTGTATGGCTTTGTCGAGACTCATTCCCTGTTTACGCAACTGATCGGTATAATCAACCAGCAAAATAGAGTTCTTCACTTCAATCCCGATCAACGCTATCAACCCGATCACCGCAACAAAAGAGAAGGTATTGCCCGTAGCCAATAACATCAACACGGCGCCGATAATTCCCAAAGGTATTACAGACAATACGATCAACGTGCCGCGGAATGTTTTAAACTCCAGGATCAGGGTTCCCAATATTCCGAATACAGTTATCAATACAATAGTGCCTAATCCGCCAAAGCTTTCCTGACTGGCTTCTACTTCACCGGCTGCTACATAATGCGAATTGGGCGGAAAATGCATGGCGTCAAGCTGCCTGATGATCCCCTCGGTTAATTTACCGGTATTAAAACCGCTTTGTACAAATGCAGTGGCTACGGTATAGCGGTCCTTATCGTAGTGTTTAATGGTAACGGGCGAAGTTTCGAAACGAATATCGGCCAGTTGGTTCAACGGAATAGAAGCGCCTTTCACACTGGTGACATATATTTTGCTGAATGCATCAAAGGTTTGGCGCTCGCCGCGGGGCAGGGTAACCGTGATATTGTATTCATCCCCGTTTTCTTTTCTGAAAGTACCAATGTTCAATCCTGCTACCGCCATGCGAATGGTACGGTCAATATCATTGATGGGCACGCCTAACAACCCGGCTTTCTCTTTATTCACTTTTACCTGCAGATCGGTTTTCAGGGTGGTCAGCTCATTGTTCACGTAAATGGTGCCGGGTGTTTTCTTCAGCATAGCTTCTACCTTAAAGGCCAGGCTGCGCAAAGTATCCAGGTCTTCGCTAAACAGGCGGATGGCTATCGGTGCTTCCACCGGCGGGCCCTGCTCAAAATCCTTTACTTCAATTTTTGCATTGGGATAATGTTTGAATTTAGTCCGCAGTTGATCGATCAGTTTTTTCTTTTCAGCAGGCGGTGTTGCTTTCAACTGCACAAACAATTGCGCATAGTTGCTTACTTCGTTTTGCGGGATCACATTGTAATAAATACGTGGGTTACCGCGGCCTACATTGGTGGCGTAATTCTTCAGGTCAGGGATACTGTTGATCTCTTTTTCTACGTACCGCGCTACCTGGTCGGTTGCCTGTAAACTGGTGCCTAATGGGGTTTCAATATTTATTAAGAACATTGGTTTTTCTGAAGCAGGGAATACACTAAACCCTACAACAGGCACCAGGGCCAGCGATCCTGCAAAGATGGCCAGTGCTATCAATAACGTAGTAACAGGACGGGTAATAGCGCTGTGTAATAACCGGCGATACGACCCACCAATGAACTTTTTCAATCCCCGCATGAACAGGTTGCCTTCGGGGTTTTCATGACTGCTTAAGATACGGCTCGAGAGGAACGGCACGATTGTAAGTGACACAAACAACGAAGCCAGCACGGTGGTTACTACAGCCGCGGGTAAACTGCGGATAAAATCTCCTGCACCCTCGGGCAGGAACATCAGCGGTAAAAAAGCAAAGATCAACGTAACCGTACAACCAATTACCGCCAGGCCTATTTGTTTGGTAGCCGCCATGGCTGCCTCCCGCCTGCTATAGCCCATACGCAAATAGCGCTCTATATTTTCAACTACCACAATACTATCATCAACCAGCAGCCCCAATGCTACCACCATACCTACAATACTCAACTGGTTTATGGTTATGCCAAACATATCCAGCAAAAACAAACCAATAGCCAGCGACAAGGGAATGGAGATCATTACTACAATAGAGGCGCGTACCCCTAATGGCAACAACGTTAATAACACCAGGAAGATGGCAATGGCGAAGTCGCGAGTAAAGCCGCCTAACCGGGTATGAACGCTTTTTGCATTATCAAAGCTTTGATCGAAGGCAATGCTTTTGGGTAACTCTTTCTGGAATTTTTCCAGCACAGGTTTTATTTGCTTCTCTACATCAAAGATGTTGGTACCCATTTTACGGCTGGCGGTTACAAATACACCACGTTTGCCATTCAGGCGGCCTATATAGGTTTGTTCTTCATAATTAAAATTAACCTCGGCTATATCTTTTACATAAACCAGTTTGCCATTTACGTTGCTGACAATCGTATTCTTTATTTCTTCTACGCTTTTATAATCGCCACTGGTTTTTATGTTGAACTTCTTCTCCCCCATTTCAATACTGCCACCGGGAATGTTCACATTTTCGCTTTGAATAGCGCCCAGCACTTTATTGAGCGGAATACCATACTGCGCCAGTTTTTCAAGCTGCAACGATACGCGAACCTGTTGCTGGGGAAATGCCCAGTTATCAACGTTCTTTAAAGTTTTAATTTTTTCCAGCCGTTCTTTTAAGGTCTTGCTCCATTCTTCCAGATCTTTATAGGGCGTGGTTTCGCTCATGAGGGCTATTTGCAGAATGTTTACATCGGCAGGACTGAACTTTAAAATATTGATATCGGTCACATCCCGTGGCAGTTGGGTTTTCAACGCATCTACTTCTCTTACCACATCCTGGTACTTTTTATCGGGATCGCTTTCATATTTAAACTCCACCTGTATTACGGCCAGGCCATCATCGATACGGCTGATAATACGTTTGATGTCATCCAGCTCGTTCATTCTTTTTTCAATGGGGTCAACCACCAGTTCTTCCATGTCTTTCGGACTGGTACCAGGATACACCACCACCAAACTAAAGGTGGGCGCCTGAAAATCGGGGTCTTCTCCCCGGGGCATATTCAACAGCGAATTAACGCCTATAGCAATCAGCATCACAAACACAATGAGTGTGAACTGATAATTTTTTACTGAGAAGTCAGTTATTTTCATAACAGCCTGATTTGAATTTGTAACGATTTTTATTACGCGGGAACCGAAAAAATGAGTTGATATTTTCTGATAGTTTGTTCGTACCATTGGGTCAGCACGGACATCATTTCATCACTGATGGTAGTATTCTTTTTCATACTTGCTATTTTATCACTTTCACGAATGATTTATCTGTGAGGTAACCTACGCCTTCTGTTACTACTTCGCGCGCACTGTCAAGACCGCTTATAATGGCCGCCTTGTTGTTTTCCAGGAAGGCAATGGTCACTTTGTTTTTAGTAACGGTTTTACCATCGGCATTTATGGTGTATACATAACCGGTTTTATCAGTTGCTTCGGTCAATGCTTCCACCGGCACCATGGTAACTGTTTGTTCACCGGCTGGTTGCAATTTTACCGTGGAGAATAAACCGGCGGCAAAGCGGGCGTTACCGGGTAATACTTTTACTTCTATTTCATAGGTACCGCTCGATACATCGGCGCCCTGTGCTATCTCCGTGATGATGCCGGTAAATGTTTTGTTGGGATAGGCGTCTATTTCTACAGAAGCCTTCTCTCCTTTTTTCAGCACCGCCCAGTCTTTATCCGATACCCCAAAACGGATCACCCAATCGTTCCCGGCGGTTCCATTGAATTGAAACACCGGTGAACCTGAACTGGCCAGTTCACCTTCATTCATTAATTTTTTGAGAATGGTTCCGCTTTCGGTAGCACGTATTTGCGCGTACTGTTGGTTGAACCGGGCAATGCGTAAGCTTTCTTCTGCAACCGTTAACTGCGTACCGGCATTCTGCACCTGTTCCAACGTAGCTACGGTATCGTTATATAAATTCCTGACCCTTGTTACATCGCGTTGTACTTTTTCAACACCCTGCGCCGCCTGTTGTACCTGGGCATTTATCTCGGTCAGATCGAGCGTGGCAAGCAGTTGTCCCTTAGCCACATGATCGCCTTCCTTTACATAGATCTTTGAAATAATGCCGCCTATTTTGAACGACAACCGCGCTTCAGCTGTAGAAGCCATGCTGCCTGAATATTTCAGCACCGGTGCATATTGAGTAGTTGTAACAGGTTGCACTTTTACTGCAATGGCTTCATCAACCACATCGGCTGCTTTTGCATTGCCTTTGCAGCTTGTTAATACTACAGCGGTGGCAGCGATCAATAAAAAGGTAAGGGGGAGGAATATGCGTTTCATGAGAATTATTTTGATTATTAGTAACTTCAGTTTGATTATGATGAATGGTGAATGGTGAATAGCTCGCGAATTTTGAGATTAATCACTGACTCTGCGCCGTCGGGAATCCATTGACCATTGGCCATTGACCATTCACCATCCTTAAAATTTATACGAAGCGGTAGCGCGTTCCAGTTCGGCGGCGCGGGTTAATGCTGCCAGCTGGGCTAATGAATAATTTAATTGAGCACTTGTTAATTGTGTGCGGGCATCGATCAATTCTATTTGCAGGGCCTGGCCTTCGCGGAATCTTCTTTCTGCAAAGCGATACGTTTCTACGGCGCTTTGTACTTCATCATTCAATGCTTCCAGTGTTTGTATAGCCGAGCGGTAATTATTCAGGGAGGTGCGCACCTGTAATGTCAGTTGCTGTTGTACATCTTTATACTGGTTGCCGAGCGCATCCAGGTCAAGCTGGGATTGTTGGATCTTGTATTTATTATCATTCGCTTTAAACAGGTCCCACTTGAACTGCAAACCGCCTAACTGATAAAACTGATCGCTATTGAACCGGAAACCAAAACCCTGAAAACCGACATTATAGAATGCATTGAGTTTTGGCACCAGGTAATTGCGGTTCATCTTCATGCTGGTACCAACTACTTTTTGCGCGCTTTGTATTTTGGTCAGCTCTTCGCGATTAGTAGGTACTTCAAGCGTGGCAGGCACGGTTGTATTTGTTCTTTCAAGCAAAGTGGTATCGGCCGTAACAGGCGCCTCCAGGTTGTCATTCAACAAACAATTAAAATAAGCAGCGGCATTCAACTGTTGATTGGTAGCGGTAATCAGCGATGCTTTTACCTGGCTTACCTGGGCTTTTGCCCGCATTACCGATTCCCTGGTGCCTACATTGTTCTGCACAAATTTTTCGCTCACGCGTAAATTTTCACTGGCCAGCTTCAGCGCATTATTATAAATGTCTACCGCTTTGCCTGCCTGCAGGTATTGATAGTACGCTTCCTTTATATGTTGAACCAGTTCGCGTTTGTAGATCTCGATATCTATCTGTTGGGTATGGATCAGCTCCTGCTTAATGGCTTTGTTATAATAGAGATCTGTATTCACCAGTGGCATCGATACTTCCAGGCGGGTGTCGTGAAAGTCGTTTGGCAGGAACGTGATCTTCTGGTTCTGCACCTGCGGAAACTTGCTGGCGCCGGTTAGTTGGTTCAGTGTAGAGTACACATTGTTCAACAGGTCGCCAATGGGAATATCCTGCGTACGCCCGCCCGAAGCCAGGGTATATTGCGAGTTCAAGCTGGCCTGTGGATAGAACAGGGTTTTTGCCCTTTTGAGGTCCACTTCGGCTCTTTGCAGGTCGAATGATCTCTGGTGCAGGGCCAGGTTGGTTTCAAGCCCCTTTTTAATATAAGTATCCAGGATGGTGGTTTGCGCAGCGGCCGCCTGAGCAAAAAGCGCCCCTGCAACCCCGATCATGATCGGGATTGATAGACTTCTTTTCATAAGTCGATCTGTTTTATTTTATTATGTAAATAATCTTAACGGTGTTAAGTAATGGAGTAAAAAAAAACCGTTAGGTTTTATTATCAGAAATTTCCAGCGAATTCAATTGCCAGGTTAATCCTCTTTGCATCATTGCAACCATTTGATCCTTCGGCACCAGCTTATCGAACCGGTCCCTGATAGCCAGGGCTACCATGCCATGCACCATACTCCAGATCGACATAGCTACTGCATCTACATCCCCTTTTTCTATGAGGCCTTTATCCATGCATTCTTTAATGGTTTCCTTTAGTTTTCCCAGGGCCAGATCGCCACTTTTCCATTCACAATTTGCATCGAGCGCTTCCAAAGCTTCCATAGGGGCCTTTAATATGAACATCAACTCATAAAAGGCAGGGTTTTCCAGTCCAAACCGGATGTAATACTCACCCATTTTGGCCAGACGAACGAGCGGATTTTTTATTGTCCACAGGTCGGCATTATATTCAGCCATTTTTTGAAAACCCATTTCGTGCAGGTTGAACAAGATCTCGTTCTTGTCTTTAAAATAAAGATAAACCGTTGTAGGACTGTATTCTATAAGGTCAGCAATTTTTCTGATAGACACATTTTCGAACCCCTGCTCCATGAATAATTTCATGGAAGCATCGAGGATCATTTTCCTGATCTCCAGTTTTTGTTTCTCTTTCCTCTCTGTTATACCCATAATGCTTTTATTAACGACACAAATATACTTAACACTGTTAAGTTTCCAAGCAAGTACTCCAATTTTTTTAAAAATTCTTCAGATCAACCCACAGGATCTGGATTTGACTACCTATTAATGTATTATGTAAGACCTCTGACCTTAAGGTCTTCTCAAGGTATTCTTAAGGTGATGCTAAGCTTATCCCAGGGAAAAAACCCTAAGATAACCCTAAGATGACCTTAGGATAAGCTTAGGATGCCCGTAGGATGAGAGGCAGCATAGAAGTGGTTGGTAAACCGCATAAGGCTGAAATGGAAGGGAAACAGCAGTGGATCACCTCCGCTAAGCTTCGGCGACACGCGACTACAATCGAAGGCCACTTTGCCCCGAGGCTTGCGCCTCCGACAAAGCTTCGGCGACACGCGGACGGCGGTCGATGACCGCCTACGCCAAGGCATTGGCGGTCGAAGGCAAAAGGTGAATAGCGATCAGAACGTACAAGTGAGTGACACAACGGAAGTTGAGGCTGGAACCGCAGTTTGCGACATACATAAAACCAACTTTCCGTTCAATGTGGATAAGCCTGATTTAAAGACACAAACAACAGATATTCAGATTGTTAGCACATTTTCAAATTTGCTAATTTGCA
>JAJKIL010000306.1 GCA_021154515.1 Niastella sp.
GGTGGTTTCATTGCCAAGTAATAAATTACCCTGACCATTTAACCACATACGCTGGGCAAATATTCCACTGGTATCGGTAGTATTGAAAACAACGCCACTACTTAAAAAAGCAGGTGCTGTTTTTTCAACCCGTCCATGTATGCTCATGGCATTTGCAATGGTGTTGTAATCACCGGTCACGCCTGAAAAAATTATACTTCCAATGGAGTCGCCCGGTTGCAAAGCCTGTAAAGTGCTGAAGCTGGGTGAAGCATTCTTGAATAATGAAATGCTGGAAGAACCGGCATCAAATGCCAGTTGAGTCGAAAGCCCGTGGGTAGAAGCATTTTGGGTTATATTCAGTTGAGCTGGTAATCTACCGGCTAATGAGTTTCTATAATCAGGAAAAATTCCTATAGTGCCAGTGCCTTGTAACCAGAAGCCGGCTGGTTGCGCAACCGTAAATTGGTTCTGTATAGGATCGCCTCCCTTAAGGCGTGCAAAATCGGCTATGGCTTTGGCTGTAGCCAGCACATTATTACTTGCGCTGTCATTGGAATTCAGATCGGATGAAATACTATCGATCCATCTGTCCTTCAAATAAAGGCGCTCGGTAAAAACGCCTCTCCTTGCCTGAATTTCAGTGGTGAGCTGCTGGCCCGATGCATAGATGGAAATGAAAGTAAATAATATTAAAACTAACAGTTTCATATTAATATCGTTTTGTGGTTGGTTTAATTGAAAATAAATCCCCGGATCTCAATAGAGATGTTTGTCCAGCCATCCTTATTCGCCAGGTTATTGTCTTTAACTCTCAATGTGTATACTTCATTTGGAGTTCCGGGCGGTGAAATTGACAGGCGTGCGCTAAATACGTTCCCAGCCTCATCAGAAGCCTCCGCGTGGAAAACCTGGTTCGAACCCAAACCGCCTGCCACTGGTGTTCCGGTATAAACACCTGTTGCTGTGCGTGTCCATACTATTTGAGCATTTTGCGGATTTTGCAATACATGCACCACGGGATCTGCCGTGCCTGTTTGCGATAACACAGCTGTATAGATCAGTGGTCCTTGCGGTTGTTGTACATAAGCATTAAGATATCCGTCTTCAATCCACAGGGAACCGCCTAAATACAGTTTACTCAACACCCCATCGTTATTGGCGGTTACCAGTACATCTTCCTCTTGACTAAGACTATTAAACCGTACATCTCCATTTGCTACATTGAGCCTGTATGGATTGTTGGTTTCATTGCCCAGCAATAAATTGCCCGCTGCGTTTAACCACATGCGCTGCCCATAATTTCCGCCGGTATCAGTAGTATTAAAAACAAAGCCGCTGCTTAACCAGGAAGGCGCTGTTTTTTCTACCAATCCATGTATGTCCATTATGTTTGCAACAGCTGTTTGGTTGGTTGTATGCGCAGAAAAAGCCAGACTGCCAATTTGATCACCGGGTTGCAATGCGCCTAATGTATTAAGACCGGTCGCATTGTTTTTAAAAAATACCAGGCTCGCGGGTCCCTGATCGTTGCTTGATCGTTGAACAGAGAGACCGTGCTGCGCATTGCGATGGGTGATATATACCTGGGCCGGTAAGCCGGAGGTAAGGGGAGTCATAAAATTATTAACCGGGCCTACTGCTGCATTTCCCTGCATCCATAAACCGGCAGGTTGTGGGACAGAAAACTGATTATGAATATACCGGTTTGCTCTTGGTCTTAAAAAATCAGCAATAGCCTTGCCTGTAGCCAGCACATTGTCGCTGGCGCTATCACTGGTATTCAAATCAGTTGAGATGCGATCGATCCATCGACCATTGATTTGAAGGCGCTCGGTGAACACCCCTCTTTTTGCCTGAACCTGAAGCGGCGATTGCTGTCCGCTTACATAAATTGATATAAAGACGAATAGTATTATTAATAATCGTTTCATAATAAAATTATCGCTTGTTAAAAATTATCCTGATATAAATACGCGCATCTCAATCGTAATTCGCCGCCACACATCGGTATCGTTGAGGTTATTGTCTTTAACCACCAGTTTTAAAGTAGTTGGACTGGTGCGGTATAGCCGGGTGGCCCCCACGTTACCCGAAGGATCTGCAGGGTGAGAATGCAACCAGGTGAATGGCGCATAAAATATCGGATACGAAGCTGTAGCCGTATAATGACCCACTGAATCGCGGGTCCACACAATATTCGCCGAAATGCTGCTTTCTGATACATATTCCTGCGGATTGCCTTGCTGGTATTCATCCAGTACAGCGCTATAGGTTTGGTAATTCCCACCCTGATCCGCTGGCTCTGGTTGTATTAAGAACAGGGTGCTATCCTCTATGTATAAACCATTGCCCGGGGTTATTTTATTGAGCACACCATTGTTATCACTGCCTGCCAGCACATCCCCATTCCCTGAAAAACTTTTAAATCGTACATCGCCGCTTGCCACGTTGAGTGTATACTTGTTGAGCGTGGGATTCGATTGTACATAACCGAGCATCAAATGACCTTGTGCATTAAGATCCGTTTCGCGGGTAGCGCCATTAGAATCTGTTGTATAGAAAATAAATCCCGCGCTCGTATAGGCAGGCGCCGCTCTTTCAACAAAACCGGTAAGATTAACAGGGCTTACCACTGTATTGTTGTCGCCTGTAACACCAGTAAAGCTTATCTTTCCCAGTCCATCACCAAACCCGATGGGACTCACATTACTAAAATCAAAGTAGCCATTCCTGTACATTACAATATCTGCAGGCCCCTGATCATTCGAAGCGCGCTGGATACTTAAACCATATTGTGCGTTTCCCTGGGTAACATATACCGAAGCCGGGTAACCGGAGGCTAATGTATTCTTAAAGCTGTTGTGTGAGCCAATCACCGCTTTCCCTCTTAACCAGAAACCTGCAGATTGTGCAGCTGAAGACTGGTTTAGTATAAAATTACCTTCCGATGATCTGATGGCGCTTCCTGTGGCCAGCAAACCATCCTGCTCGCTGTCAGAAGAACCCAGATTGGTTGAGATGAGATGGACCCATTTGTCTTTCAAAAAAAGACTATCAGTGAATACACCTCTTTTTGCCTGGATCTGACTGGGTATTTGCTGGCCCAAACCACGAAGACATAAGAATGCAAGGGCAAAAACAAGAATCCGTTTCATGTGTTGTTATTACCGTTTATAAATTAAAAACTGGGTTGGAGCGGTAATGCCGTTTATATAAACCGGCTTATCGGCCACCGCATACAGGGCGCAATCAAGAATAAACGTGTCATTTGCCTGTATGGTTGATTCTATCATTACATCTTCCCCGCCGACAACTGTACCTATACGGATAGTAACCTCGGCGGAAGGGATAATAATAACTGATTCAAGCCGGCTGCCTGCCTTTAGCGTATAAATGTAATTGGCGTTGGCATTGATCCGTTCAGGAAGGAACAAGGTGACTAAAGCATTGATCGATTCCTGTGAAGGCAGGGTGTTTAAAACGTTTTCCAGGCCATTCACTGAAGAAATGGGCAATTGCTCATTTTTATGCCAGTAGCTATCCATCCAGTCGTAGAACTGTTGTTGTAATGGTTTAAAGCCCCGTTTAAACCAACTTTTAAGTGTATTTATGTTTTGTATGGCCATGTGTTAAAGAGAAATTAAAGCGTAATCGAATCGAAGATCATTTTGGTGGCTTCCAATATCCTGGAGAATTAAATAAAAGCTGTCAGCCCTTTTATCTTTCACCATCCAGAAGGCATCGTTGTCATTAGAAACATACTGCCAGTCGCTCACACTTTGCAAACTGCCTACTACAACATAATTAGAGGTGCCAACCGATGCGAAACCTACCTTTATATATCTATCGCCTGGTACATCTCCAAAATAAAACGAACCTGTGCCCAGTATATTCCAGGATGGCCTGTTATCAATATCGGTCCAGTTATGGCGGTGGGGCGATGGGTTGAAAGATCCCGGTTTATCAGTTATCTGATTCCAGGAATGCGTATGCGTGTTAAACGCAGCCTGTAAATTGTTATGTGCAGTGATCAGGTTGCCTAATCCCTGGCTGATGGCGGCCATTGTATCAACGCGTACAAAATCAGTGAATGCATAGCCGCCCGTAATACCCAGCTTTGCCCGTTTGGTATAATAAACGGTTTGAATGGAACCATCATTAAAGATCTCGGTATCGGAAACCTCTTCCACCACTATGCGGCCTGTTTTTAAGCCACCGGCAAAAGGCATCAGTTCCCCGTCAATAACTACCCAGCCATCGCTATAGGATGTGCCCAGGTCGGTAACACCAGTTACGATCACCCTGCTTCCAAATGCCTTTGCTATGGCACTTATTGCTTCCCGGTAAGAGGTTTGCAAAAAATCAAGGGTATCCTGGTAGGTAGCAAGCCCTTCGAGTTTTGAAAAATCAATTCGTTTATACATGTTTACACAATTGAAATTTTATACACTTTGTCGGGCAGAATATAATTGTCTATTACTGCCGACATTTCATTCATATTAAAAGAAACGGTTGCCGGTACCTGTACAATAAAATCATATTGAAAAGCGCTGGCTTCACCTTTTTGATAAAGCCATGTTTTTGGTTTTGTAGCTTCGCCTTTGGTAAACAGATGAACCGGTTTGCTTTCTAATTTTTTATATAAGAACAAAGGGTCTTTTCTTTTAGGCTGCACTATCTTTATCTTCCGGTTACTGCTATCGTATTTATCATTAAGGGCCATTTCAACATAACACACCTGCGGCGTGATCATCAGCTTGTACAGGTTACTGCGCCGGTTGATCAAAAACAGGTTGTAGATATACACAACCGGGCTTACCAGGGCGTTTAACAATGCCATTGTTTTTGATTTGCGCAATATGGCAGGCGTTAGCCAGGTAGTGAGCTTTTTATAATTTATATCGAAAATGCGTTCGTTCATTGTTCAGCTTATTTTATCTGGCTATGCGGGATGTACTCAATATTCAGATCGGCATCGTCAATACGTAAGTAGCCGCTATCAGGTACATACTCAACATCAACACTGACAGGTGAAAACTGGGCGTAGCTGGTTTGACATGCGAGCAAATGCGGTATTTCCACTCCTTCTACCGCCTGTAATGCGTCAACCAATTGCGCCAGCACAAAAAGGCCATTAAAAGGAAGGTTTTGCAGATAAGCCCTTATTGCGTTTGGGACAGGAGTGCCGTCTGTTCCATCCAGCCTGCTGCCATTAGCGCCAATGATAAGCGGGTTGTAATAGATCCTCAATTTTAACTGAAGGCGATCTGCTTCGCCGCTATCAACTTCTATGTCCACACCCGCATCAGCTATTCTGTCAAAGTATTCCCTTAAGGCATAGAGTTGATCCGAAGCGAGTGAGGCCAGGTCGGTGCCATTTGCCCTGGCTGCCTTGATCCTGAGATACACCCGCCCATTTGCTCTTTTTTGTCGAACAACGGCTGCAAATTTTACCACCTTTGAATTTTCTATATCCTCATCAGACACTCCGGCATTATCATAATAATCCTGCTCCGGAGCCAGGTTGTGGCCAAACTGAAATGCTTTTGCTTTTTCTGCATACCAGCGTAATGAATGTGGTTTCTTTGCTGCGATCAGTTCATTCACTTCTGCTTTGTGTGCGTCCTGTAACTGTTCAATGGTCCATTGGCACACGGCTACGATGTAAGTGAGCAGTCTTAACAGATTGGCCTTACTCCAGGTAGCCGGATTAATTGTAATATCAACAGCAGCGAATTCATTTACCAGGGTACTGGTAATATCGGCATGTATGTCAGTGATCGTGCGTGCCATTATTTGGGTAATGTTTTATTGTAATAAAGTTTAGTTGCCGGCCTCTTGTTGTTGTTTACCGGTTCCTGTACCGGGATCGAGGCATTGAATAATAAAGTCGATACCTGCGCCTGCTACCAGGAACCAGAATGCTGCTTTAAGATCGTTTTGAAAATAAGCGGCCCCGCTAACGGTGGCCACCATGCCTCTGAGGGCAAGGGATATTTTCAATAATTTTTTTGGTGTTGGTTTAAAATAATTTGTCAGCATACTATTTCCTTTTAAGAAACTATAAAGTCGTTTTCAATAGCCCAGAATTCGATGCCTTCATTGCCGGTTGAACCAGGTTCCGCAGCATTGAATGTGTCGCCACTGGCTGGCCTGTTGGCCGTGTTGCGGAACAATTGAATGATGCTTCTTTTTTCCTGATCAAAGTCAGGCACCAGGAGTGCTTCACCTGCCTGCAGGTCGTCGGTGATTGCCCGGCCATTTAACTGCGCCAGTTCAATTGCCCGTTCCATGTCACCCAGCTCCTGCAAAGCAATGTCGAGCCAGGTTTGCCCGTATGATACTGTTACATTAGTCATTGTATGGAGCGTCTATCGACAGTTTGTTATTTTCAAAAGCGATTTTGTTTATCAGCATACCATCATCAGAAAATTGATTGCGGATCTCCCGTAAGAAAACATCTGTCTGTTCCGATTCCAGGTATTTAAAAGCGCCTACACCGGCATCAGGATTTTCTTTCAGACCGCCTTTGTCAATTAACAACAGCAGGGCCTGGTGTTGCTGGTCACTTTTGCCGATCTTACAGTTTCCTGTTGCATCGATCAGCAGATCATTACTGGTGCTATCTAATAATAAGTCAATCATAAAATATTTCCGGTTATACTAACTCCGGTTACGGGGCCGCCGCCCGGAGGGGCAACCAAACCCGTTCCGGGAATATTCAGGTTAGCGTTGTTTTTTATGTGCCTGATGATCTCATCAGCCACTGCTTTCCAGAAATCCTGCCGCGCCTGATCGATGTCCTCGATATTATCATTGTAAGCATTCGCCCTGTTGTACAAGGCAGCGCCCAATACATCTTTACTTAAAGCCATTACCGGAGTATGTTTTGAATTTTTGTTAATGCCTGCTGCAATTTTGGATAGTCGGGATTTGTTCCCTGGATCACTGCTATTTTCATTACAGCCTGGATAATTAATTCAAGCGCCTGGCGCAGGGTATCGTTCTGTTTTCTGATCAATAACCCTGTTGCATTCTGTTCAATGAATGTATCGTCAATTTCCAGACGCCATGTTTCAATAACAGTGCAGGCCAGTACCATCCATTCATCGGTGCCTTCAATACGCGCAGCCAGACACCAACTGCCTTTTTTAGGAAAAACAGTAAGACTTTCACTGCCATCGATCACCGGTCTTAACCGAACGTCGTAGTATTCCAGGTTGGTCTCTGCATCATATAAGACACAGGTAGCTTCTGTGGTATTTACGTCCCTGACAGTGGCCAGCATGGTTGGCTGTGGCCCAACCCTGGCTGCGCGTTCATCGAGCAATTCCCGTATTTGTTCTTCTCTGCCCATATTACAAAGTGGATGCTATTTTTACTTTTTGCCTTCCCCCACCGGAAGTGAATTCTCCTTCTATAGCTTCTATAAAATATTTCCCGTTTCGCAAAGGATACTTTTTATCTTCTATGGTAGCCGCCATGCCCGGTTCGGCATAAGGAACAAGGAATGCAGTAATAGCGCCTTCATAACCCCGGTTTTGCATTTTCTTCCTTTGCTCATCTTCAATCCTTTTCAGCGTTGCTTTATCTACCCGGCAGGGCAGCTTCATCTGCTTCACGTTCTTGTTATCAGGATCAGACTTTGTAGCAGATTCCGTTTTTCCATCCTTTCCTTTTTGCACCATAGAGATCTTTACGTCAGCCAGCTCGCGCTTGTCGTTGAACTTTAATTCATTGCTTTCAACCACATTCCATCCAAGCCTGAGTGTAATGGTTGGCTTTAACTGGGTTTCCCTTAAACCAACATACAGGTAATTCAGGTTGAAATACACGGTTTGCAGCATCTTGTCTCTCAGCCAGTCGAGCACTTCTGTCGCTTTTTTGTTAGTAAAGGTCACCGGTGATTCAAAGATTATTTCCGGGATCTGCTTACTTAAAAGAATATTGGTGTCGCGTACAAGGTCCTTGAGAATGTCTGTAAGCTTTACACCAGCCTTATAACTTTTATTGATATTCTGTTTTTTGCGAAGCTGGTAGGAGTACCCTTCGCACTCCAGTTCCAGCGGCGACTTTGGATTAATGCGCCTGATGAAACCCTTAAAACGGGTTTGATTTTTTCCATCATATCCGCATTTGATGAGCACCTCCATGCCTTCCCTGAATTGCAAACCGGTTTCCACCTGTTTGTAATCTTCTCCACCATTCGATTTAAGCATGGCGATAGTGGGTAAGGTGATGGTGGCCGTATCGCTATAATCAGTTATACTCCGCTTCCATTTGATGGAGTTGGGCTTGATTATATTTTTAAAGCCTTTTACTTTTATTTCAGAAGTCATTGTAAACATGTGCTATACCTCCAATGTAAATACGCTGTCGCTTTCGAGTTGAATATTATAAGGCCGTACGTGTTTGCGGCCGCCTTCCACTTCCGGAAGATCAAAGCTTTCCATAACCACTTTCACCTATTTGCCCAACATGATATTGATCAAAGCATTGTCGATGGAAAAAGCATGCTTCATTTCAAAGACCTGCCTCAAGACATCAAGATCTTTTTCAGGGAACAGCCGGTTCTTGTTATCGATAAAAAAGCCCTTCAGGTTGATAGAATAGTCATCTATACTATACAATTCCTTTACTGTACCCTGGCGTTCGGCCAGTGGTGTTTTTACAATGGTTTTTTTGCCCGATATTTTTACAACACAATAAGGAAGATAAAATTCACTTCGGTCGTAGTTGTCTATATTGAGCTCTGCCAGGCGGGTGGGCAGCCATATTTCACGATTCAGATATTTCTCCAACAATACATAACTCTTGGAGGGCGTTCTCCTGATGACGTTAGGTTCCTCTGTAGGATCTTTTTTGATCTCCGGAGGGATCTGATAGGGCTTCCCGCCAAAAACCTGCTGATATAGTTTTTCCAGATCGAATGATATAGTACTCATTGTAATGCTGCTCCGCTGTTTAAGATTCGCAAAAACATTTCCTGTAGGTGGCTTTCCAGTTCGTTAAGGCCTTCCTTCGCACTCAGTATGTGCAATTCAATTTTATCAGTGAACTTTACGCCATTGATATTGATAACCCGCGGACCTCCGCTGGTGATATCACCGGCTGTTTTGTTCGCCTGGGATTGCGCATCAGCATTTTTAATGCCGGCCGTATTATCGGCAGATCTTACCAGTGTGCTTTCCGGTTGTTTTGTGGCATCCGAAGCTGTAACACTGTTCTTCTTCTTTTGCTGCTCAAAGAATTTCTTTTCATTGGAAGGCTGCAGTGTCCCGTTCTTATCATTGTCCAGGCCTAACACCCAGGCAATTCCATCTACTATCCAGCCAATGATATCAGTAAGCCATTCTATAAGGGGAGAAACAATTTTTACAATACCCGTAACCAGATCGATCAGCCAGGAAAATGCTTTTCCCAATCCTTTTATAATGGGCCCCAGGATAGCTGCAGCAATATGCGCTATAGCGGCCAGTATTGGCCCAAGCCCTTCTGCCAGCGCTACAATAAGATTGCCCACACTATCCAGGATCGGTGCGAAGGCTTCAAACAGGCTATCGAACAATGGCTTCAGTTCTTCCAGGATGGGGCCTACCGCGCCCAGGATAGCCGTTACTACATTCAATACATTATTCAGAATGGAATCGAATGGTAAATTGCTGAGCAGGTCCATTATTGGTTGAGCGAACGCAAGTACCTGCGGTAACAGCTTGTCTATCAAAGTAGCGCCCAGAGCGTTTACCTTGTCCAATAACGGGCTAAATGAATCCGCCACGGTACCTAATGCGCCTTCCCATTTGTCCTTGAGGTTTGCAGTCTTTCCGGCTGCGCCTCCGCCTTGTTTGCCTTTCTTTTCCTCATCGTCCTTTTCGCCGCCATCCAAAAAACCGTAAACTGCTTTTGCAACCGGGTTCACTTTTTTGAAGAAGCCGCCAATAGAACTCAACAAGCCGCCGCCACCTTTGGCGTTACCTCTGCTGTCTTTGTTTTCATCGCCTGGTTTATACTCGCTTTTGTTTGCAGGTGGCGCATAACCCGGATGTTTCGCCGCAGCTTTATTCATCAGGTCCAGGTTCTTCGTGAGCACTTCTAGATCTTTTGCATTGGAACTGTTCCTGATCCTTTCCTTAATTCCCTGTATCCTTTTGTCGAGATCTTCAAAGCTTTCCCCCAGAATAGCGTTCTTTTCTTTTATTTGTTTAGCATACTGCCTTATTGGTGAAAGAGATACTTCTGCACGCACAGCTTTGCCTACGTCGGCCAGGTCTTTGGCTACATCCACCACGTCGTGCCTGAAGTTTTTCCAGACCACTAAAAGTTCAGCTATATTATTCGCCACGCTATAATGAGTTTAATGTTTTACCATATCCGCTTTCCGCTTCCATTTTCCTTATGCGGTTAATATGTGCCAGTTTCATCACCAGGGCGTCATCAGAAAGAAGCGATGCATCACGCCCCGTATAGTATTCCACTATTGTTTCAAGAAAGCCGAATGTGTCTTGTTCGGCTTTCTCCGATGCATCGCTTATCTTTTTAAAAGGGCGGCCTTTTTACCTTCCAGAATGGAGTTGAATTTCATGGCTGCAGGAATGAAATATTCATCGTCGTCGATAATAAATTCATCGCCTGCAATGAAACACTCGCGCATGCATTGCTCCAGGAAGGCATATAAGCCTTCATCGCTGAGCTTGGTAGAAGCATAGGAAAGGATGTGCCGGTTAATTGGTTTCATTAAAGCCAGGGCCTCAATGTTCTCACCGCTTTCATCGAGCACAGGCAAATACCATAGTCCTTTATTCTGGTTGCTCCATTTTATCACCTGTTCTTCGCCAAAGCGTTCATACGCCATTTCCTGGCATTGTTCGCGCAATTGCGTTTCCTGGTCTTTACGGTCGCGATCTTTGATGTCTTTAATACTTGAACCTCTGTTGTTGTCTGTTTGTATCATGTGTGATGGGATTATGCAATGGTTTATTTTTCCGAGATATTCATCGCAATAAAGGGCAGTGTGATCTCTGTCATTTTTGCGTTTTGTTCCATCGCTCTGCCGAGCTCTGAAAAGGCAACTTCGGATGCAGTGATCGTTCTGATCTTACCGGTGCGTACGTTTTTATAATCGCACGTAATGGTGATGGAGGAATGAGGCACATCCAGGATATCGGCATAGCCTGCATTTATCGCTGCGTCGTTCATCATATCTACTTCAAACTTTAACAGCTTAAGATTTCCTTCATATTTTTTATTGCCCGACTGGATGTCGATTGGCATATCGCCGGCTGCATATAAATGCTCTTTTTCTACCGTCTTCTTGAATTCAAAACCGCGTAAGCCCACTACTTTACGGCCTAATACGGTTACTGATACCTGCGCCCATGCGCATTCTTTTGTGCTAAATGCTGGCATAATTTATTGTTTAAATAGCCGGGGCTTCCAGGCCCAGGTCAATGTCAATGAATGAGGTATAGCCGAAAGGACGAACACGTAATTTGATGGTCAGCTTTCCGGTGTTGATCACATCCTGTGAAGGATTGATGTACACGATCAAAGCACTGATCTGATCGGCCATATTCAGGTTAATTTGTTGTCTGATCTTTGCTTCCAGGTGCGACAGCACGCTCACATCGATCTTTCCATCTGCATCAATTGCTACTTCGCCTTCCAGGTCCTCTACATAAACAGCGGCGGCAATTACAGCAGCTTTATCAACCACGCGGCCATATGCCAGCAGGCGATAATCGTCTGTGCTGCTCATGCGGTCGATACCAAAATAGAAACCGGCTTTTTGCGGGTGTTGCATCAGGCTGATGAAACCAGCATCGTGCAGTTCAGTCAGATTGATAACGTCTTTAATTTGCTTGTCCCCGATATAGGCGGTGCCGATAGCAAGCGGACCATTGGCTACTTTACCCAGCTTAATGTGAGCGCCATATTTTACCGCTCTGCCCAATGCCAAACCTACTGAGGCTGATCCATCGGCGCGGGTGCCGCCTAATACCACACCGGCATAACCATTGCTGCTGGTCTTCGGTTGCAGGGTATTGTTGGCACTGGCGTTCGCTACACGGCCTTCGATCAGAATGCGAAGGGGAACCAGTTCAGCCAAACGGGCTTCAGCAAAAACCTTTGCTTTGGTGATAGCTGCACCAACCTGGGTATCGATAAAATCGGTACCGCCATTGTAACCGGCTGCAGGTTTGTGAAACACACCCAGCAATCTTACTTTGCCCTGTGCATCGGTGATCAGTTTTTTAGCGCCGGCTTCATTGGTATTGTCCAGCATCTGGTCCATGGTCATGGTGTTTGGAACCAGCATAACGTGTAATTCCTGGTTGCCAGCCAATTCGCCATAGAACTCTTTTAGATGACGATATAATTCCGGTTCGGCAGCTTCGGTAAAACCCTTGCCTTCGGCATCTTCAAGGCTGTACACCGTTGTGGGCACTCCCAGCAAACCGGCCGTAGAGCCGGTTCCGCAGAGTGCTGCAATCCCATCTACAGCATCTACGTCCTGTAACAGGTTGCCATTGCTGTAGAGAATACTTACTTTGGGTAATGACATAATGAGAATTTGAGAATTTTAAATTTTTGAAGTATCATGATCGTTCCATGATCTGTTTTATTGAATGAACCCTTTTATAGCGGTAAGTCTGCGCGTACGGCGACAAACCTCGTACCCTTCGCGACTGCCTTCATCGTTGGTATTGCCTTCGATGGTATCTATATAAGAGCCATGTATCTTTTCTACCAGACCGGTATGGCCGTTTCCTTTGCCGTGGTCCATAATGAAAACGGCGCCCGGTTTAATGATGGCCGGATCTTTAAGCACTTTATCGAGCACTATCTTTCTTACAGGCTGCTGTTCATTCCATTGATGTAAAACACCGGCAGTCCTGATTAGAAAATTAGCAACGCCTGATTCTATTGACGCCTGGTTATAACACCAGTATACAAACGCCATGCACCAGGGAAAACCGGCTGTGAGCCCTACGCTTTTCAGGTATTTGTCTACCTCCGGCCCTGAATTACTGGAGCCTTTTTCGCGTACACCCAACTGGGTTATTGCTATATCAAGTGCTCTTGCTGAGAGTATCATATAAAGAATTGTATAATTGCTTTTGCACCTGCGACCACTAATCGCCAGTTCTTAATACAAAAGGCGGTTATAAATAAGAGACTTACTGCCAAAGCTATCTTTGCCCACCAGGGCGTCCGGTACTGGATCACTTCCTGCGGTACCGGAACATGCACAATGGTGTTGGTTTTTCGTTCTAATTCTTTTTCCAGTAAGGATATGCGTAACAATAAACTATCCTGTTTGCAATCAATGCTTAGCTCTCCTTTGTTCAGGCTGGCTACCAGCATCGTTCTTCCGTTTTTCGCCTTCGCCTGCCATTTCGCGTCAGGGCAGGGCACACTGGTTATAAGTTGAACCGTGTCGCCAGGGAGGGTAATAACAGAGTCCCTGTAATAGTATTTGACAACCGTGCTGTCTTTTACCTGGTCTATAACCGGCTTACTGGTTTTGCAGCTAAACAATAATGCCATCATTATGATAACATACACCACTAAAATGGTTATGAATATTGCATTAGCCTTTTTCACCGGTCAGTGTTTTTATTTGATGTAATAATCGCAGGTTCTCCTGCTTTAACTGTCTGTTCTCTTCCTGCAATACTTTTATTGCTACCCGCAGCAATTCTATTTCATCGTGTAATGATTCATATTTCTGCTGCATTTCTTCACCCAGCTCGCGCCATACCTTCACGGCTCTTTCTACCGCATCTAATTCGCTTACATAGGTTTCTGCCTTGTTTTTGTTGCGGGCGGCATACCAGGTTATTGTTGCTGTTGTTATACCGGTAAGCGCACTAACGAGCATTTCATTTATCTGCATAATCTCTTTTCTCGATAACCGGGTGCAGCCTTACGGGGCTGGCCGGTTACCTGTGTTTTCACTGTTGTTGCTGGTACTTGTAGAAATGGTTCCGTGCCGTTGACAACACAAAACTGCAACGATTCACAGGGCTTTCAAAATGAGGGATCTGTAACACCGCATCCTCTTCGGTTATATACGTGGGTAACTGCGGTATCATACTTTTTACGTTTTTAAACTGCCACCTAAATAGGCGATTTTTGAGGTATAATAAGTACGCAACTATGTACCAATCGTATTACTCATTGCTTTTGCTGGCGCTAAAGGCCCGCATCCAACAAACTGTTCCTGAAATATTACTGGTTGAGCAGGATTGGCGCCAGATCGATAATAACGATTCAACGCCGGCTCTTCCGTGGCCCTGTGTTTTGATTGATTTTACGCCGTCTTACTTTGGTGCAGAAAGTGAATTGGGCCAGTGGGGGGAGGTTACCATTCAACTACGCCTGGCTTTCCCGCCGGTTACGGCGCCAGATACGGTGAGTGGGCAGGCTATAGCAGGTTATGAAATAGAAGCGAAGCTCTATAAAGCGCTGCAGGGCTGGCAACCAACCGACCAGGAAGGAAATGTTTTTGGTGAGCCACTGACGCGGCTGCAGGTAATTACTGAAGACAGAAAGGATGATCTCAGGGTTAGAATGGTGTATTTTACAACTACCATGGAAGATACAAGCGCTACACCTGTTTATACTATTAAAGTGGCTAAATTAGATATTGACGTAGAGTAGGAGAGCGGGTTCTACCACACCAGGTGTGGCCATTTGTCTTTGAAGTATTTAATGGCGGGTTGCTCTTTTTTGAGCTTTACCAGGAAATTGTAATTGGCTTCAATGATCTCGGGTACAGTAACGGGGCTTAAATAGAATTCTGTAGCCACTTTTTTGATAATGAATTCGTAGCTGAATTTGCGGTCGAAAAAATTTCCGTAGTAAAAATAGCGGCTTACAAGGGCTTCATTGCGGGCCTGGTGCAAATGGGAACTGCGACCCTTTCCGGACCTGGGTGTGGACTCTTTTGACTGGTCGAATATATCTGTATAAAGTGTGTTGATTCCCCGCATACGTATTGCACTACAATAATCGTAATTGAAAGGAATATATACAAGCGATCTTTGTCACAAAAAGCAAAACCTCCATGCAACAATTTGTTTCATGGAGGTTGTTAAATAACTACAATGTGCATTGGTTACTTTTTCTTGCCTGGCCAGTATTTTCCTTCTAGTACATCTTTATACTTTTTACGCCAGTATTTTTTTGCACCTTCTTCCCAGATCAGAAAGGGTTTACCGCCGCCATAACGGCTTTCCACATAGGCAACAAACCCCATTACTTCAATTTTTATATCACAGTCGTGTTTAATGAACCTGGTAAAATCGTTCTTTACCCAATGGCTGATAAAAATTAGCGACTTCCCTTTTTTCGGATGACAGAGGGTGTTGGTCAATTCCAGGTATTGCTTTTTTGACAGTTCAGCGTGTTGGATGCTATCGAGCACGGCAAAATCGGCTGATCTCTTTTTCAACAACCGCTCACCGAAAGTTTCATGATCGTCACTTTCGATGGGCGCCTTGTATAATCTTACCTTTCCATCTTTATCCTGCATGCCCGATTGAATGATCTTGTGCGATACGGTTTCACTATCACCGCCTGCTTCTTCATGATTGTTATAATCTACAATGCCAAAATGAGTGAGGTAATTACACAGGGTGAATATTAAAGAGCTTTTACCTGCAAATGAGGGGCCGGTGATAAACCATTTTGAATGCTGTTCCGGGCAACCAAACGACTCGCGAAATGTGTCTTCGAACGGGTAAAGATCCCTTTCTTTTGAAACTATCTGGGAAGGTCTTAATATTTTGATCTTCTTCTTTTTAGGAAGCTTTTTCGCATTATCAACTAACTGCATGATTGATTGGTTTTTTGTTCTTTGTGGTACTTTTATTCGATAGTACTTTTTTCTTACTAGCCTGTATTATAGGCTGTTATATGTTTTTATGCTACAAAAACAGGAAAAACAGGCAGGTTTAGTGGTCAGGCTGCGGCTTTGAATGCAATGATCAGATCAGTTAATACCCGCAGGTCATATTCGCATTTATTATACAGCTCGATGATAGTTTGCTCATTGCTTACACCATTAGCTTTGCAAATGAGCGAAACATCTTTTTTAAATTCCTGTTTGGCCGGCGTAAGGTCCCAGAATATTTTTTTCATTCTGCTGTAGAGTTCAGCAAACCCACGTTTATTCCGGTTCACGCCCAGTTCAATCCGCTTTTTTAAATAAGGCGTGGCAATAAATACCAGTCCGCATTTGCCGTGTAACTTGTTCTCCAGGTCAACAAACATTTCCAGTACTTCATCTTTGAGTTTGTCAACCTCATCTATGATGAACAGGGGTGTGTTGTCTTTTTCAAGATTGTTAACCAGGTTATCGAGCATCTCGGCAATAGTGCCGCTGCTGTCTTTGCCCATACGGGTAAGCATGTCGCGCAGCAGCGTACGAATGGGCATGTGGCGGTGGCAACAGACATAATACACAGAAGGCTTTTGTTCGGCAAACGCCTTTACCGTAATGCTTTTTCCCATGCTGGCATTTATAATAATTGCATGAATACCCCGGGGATGCCGTTGCGCATCATCGAAATAGGCTGTTAGTTTATTGAATACGCTGGTAGGTGCAACGGCCCATGTATTTATAGTTGCCTTCTTTTTTTGATCAGTCATAATTGTTTCAATTTTATCGGTTAAAAATGTTCTTGTATACATCGAAGCCGGTGGGTTCCTCTTCTGTTGTTTTCGACTGGCTGTTCTGTTCTTCATTATAGGCCTGCTCCGCATCAGCCAGCAGCTCTTTGGGCGCGAGGCCTGCTAAGAGGAGCGCTTTTGAATCTATTTCATGCGTGCGTGCTGCCGAGAGGGCCGCTACTTTTTGCACCTGTGCTTTCTTTTCGTTGAGGATCATATCCAATGCTTTTCTGCTTCCATCGTATTGATATACCAACGCCCTGGGTTGCAGACTGGCTTCCCTGGCTATAAAGCGGATTTTGTCATGGTCGGTGATCAACACCCGGCTCATGTCGTATGGATCGTAGATCACAGTAACCTTACTGCCAATGAGGTGTTGCATAGTCACATAATCAGGCAGGTCGTAACTGTATTTTGTGCCGTAGATAACAGGTTCAATGCCCCTGTTGGTGATAGTTACCGATCTTCCCTGTGGTGTATGCGAAAAGCCAAACAGGTGCAGGAATTGCAGATCGGTAATGGAGCGTTTTTGATCATCGCACAATTCATTCCATCGTTGTTTCCATTGCACTTCCCGGCCGGGCGCTTCCAGATCATTTTTTGTAATGGCAGGAATGTTACGCATGTAATACAGGAATTTATCGATCTGTTCGCTGGCATGGTCACCAATTAGCGGGCGCCTTTTTGCATTGGCTTTTAATACTTCCCTGTTTACACCTGCATGTCGGGCCGTTAAGTTGTTACCATTATAATTGAGCTCATTATGCGCAGCCAGTTTTTCTGCGCGCTTAGCATGATCGCTTCCAAACAGTTGTTCAATATATCCTCTGTGTTTATTGCCTACAGCTGGTTTTACAAACCGGGCAATACGCTCGAAGAAGGGAAAGGCATTTTTTTGATTCCAGTGATCAGCCTTTACTTCAAAGGGCAGGTACCACTGATCGCTTCCGGTGAGGCTTCGGATATAATACATGGCATCGAGCCAGGCAATTCGTACCATATCAAAAACCGGGGCTTTGGCATGCCGGTAACTGGCGCCCAATACCAACCCTATACTACTGTCGGCCACTATATAACCAACATACCGTTGCAGATCTTTGCCGCTTCCTGGTAAATCAGGGTCTGTGAAGTAGTAATTGAAATTGTAATCATCACATTCAACCAGCGCCAGCGGATGCATGGTGCGGGCGGGCAACCCTTTTACCTGGCGCACATATTTTTCATTAAAGGCGTTCCAGCCTTCGCGTCCGGCAATGATCTCATGTTCCCATTCTTTTCTGCGCAAGCTTACAATGCGGGCGCCAATTACTTCACGGTTGTTTTGATTGGCCCAGTTGTTATACAGGTAGCATACCATTACATCATCATATTGATTGGGATGCTCCAGCAATTTCTTCAGTACATCATCGTCAATTTTCCTGGCCAGGGAATTTCCGAATCGCCAGTCTATCAAACAGGCGTATCCTTTCTCCTGGTATTCTGTCATTTTATTGCGCAACCGCTGATAGCTGGCCGGCAGATCGATCCCTTCTGATTTAATAATGTCGCACACATGGCACCAGAACTGATCAAGATTTAGGTTCAATTGCTTTTTGATGGCCTTCTTGTTGCGGTTGATCTCATTGAGCATATTCAGCCAGCTGGCCGCTTTTACATATTTTGTTACATGCTCGGTTGGTAAAAACCGGTTATCACTATATACATAGGAAAGAAAAAAGGCCTCAGCTTTTTGATCGGGTTGCACCATTTTTAAAATGGGCTCTTTTGCCATATGATCATAAGGGTTACCGAATAGCTCCTTCACCATTTTCTTATACTCCTCTTTCAGCGCTTCATATTGAACCAACACCCTGCGGCGATCGTCCGGATCGTTTAAAAAAGTCCAGCATTTGGTGCCTGTACTTTTTGCTTTACGCAAATACACGGCTACTTTTTCTTTCTCTTTGCCGGTAGCATGGGCAATAGCATTCACCATCTCAGAAAATCCGAGATACAATTTGTTATCAATAAATTTCAACTGTCAACAGTTTTACGGGGTCAACAATGGGATTTTGATGGAAGGATCAGTAAGCACAGTGGTAATAGTATTGGAGAGAAGATACCAGTTTTTTTAACTCTTTTATGATTGGGGATCGGGTGAGTTAAAGGGTACAATTTTTTTTGCTGCCTGTAATAACAGGTTGTCATTTTCAATGATCTGCATATAGGTGGCCAGGATCTGATCATTTTCCCTGTCACCTCGTATTACCTTTCTAACATGGTCAGCGCTAACCCCATGAATACCGGCTACCAGTGTGGCTACATCGCGTCTTCGCATCACTGTTTCTTTTTTATGTTGCATAATTTTAGCCCTTTGCATTTGTCTCGTTTTTCGATACAGCAAATATATAGTTGATCGGTAGGTGATGTCAAATTATGAGTAGCCTAGTTTGGCTCATGCTCACTGCCAAAATTTTTTTATATGCGGGAAGAATAAAGTGAATAACCTTGAAGGTGGCTTTGGTAAAGGGTTTCGGTCGATTGCTATTTGTGAATATGTAAGTGGTTTAGATGGATGTCACTTTTGCACATACTAATTAATGTGCCTCGTTTGTTGACGTTATGTTAAGTTAAATGGGGGACTTTGATTTTTTGAAAAGGTAATCTAATTGTTTACACTAACAATAATATAAACAGGGGATGGGAGGTAACCTAAAAGGTAACGGATGTGGTAACCTAACTGTTGGCAACAGCTGTTTTTTGGGTTGCGTCAGTACTTATTACGGCTCTTTTAAATCGCCAGGTGATTAATTAAAGTTAGTTGGGAGAATGTTGGAAAACGTTTCGTTTTTCAGGTCAATATTACCCTTAACCGGTTAAAACGCTGCACCAGCGTGCATTTTCAGCCTTTTTATACGGCGTGTTTATTTATGCGTATCGTTTTACGCTGCTTACTATTTTGTACATTTGGCTATGAACTATAGCGTAGCTGTTTATACCGACAATTATAAGCAACCAATAATCGACCTGATCCTTTCCATTCAAACAGAAGAGTTCAATGTAGCGATAACAGCCGGTGACCAACCCGATCTGCAGGATATTCCCGGTTATTACCAGCAGGGCGCCGGCAACTTCTGGGTAGCGATAACTGGCAACACCGTGATCGGCACCATTGCGCTTTCAGATATTGGCAACCAGCAGGGCGCCCTGCGAAAAATGTTTGTTCATAAAGATTACCGGGGCAAAGACTATGGCGTAGCACAAGAGTTGTTGAACACGCTGCTCTCCTGGGCAAAGGAAAAAGAGTTGCAGGAGATCTTCCTGGGCACAACTGATCAATTTCATGCCGCTCATCGTTTCTATGAAAAAAATCATTTTCAACGGGTGCCTGTTGACTCGTTACCTCCTGATTTCTCACGAATGGCAGTTGATAGCATTTTCTACAAGTATATCTTTAAATAGAAGAGCCGTAGATCTAATCCAAAGCCTCTTGCCTTTTATTTACACCCGGCTGCCTGGAATAAAGCCATTTGGTAAGCCGGCACCTGGCATTTCGAAAAAAAAACATATACTTTATGTATTAAATGTTTGTTTGTTTACGTTGAAGAACGTAGATATAAACCCTTAAGCAACTGATCAATAACTTATTAGAAAAATTCTACAACTAACCGCATTCTATGTTTGCATTTCGTACCCCGCCGGTATTGTACATTCTTTTATTTCTGTTATCGGCTAACTGCAGTTTTGCTGTCATTCGCTACGTTAATATTAACAATCCCACCCCTGGCGCCGGCACCAGCTGGGCAACGGCTTATAATGATCTGAATGTAGCCCTGGCGTCGTTGACATTCCCGGCAAATTACGGCGACGAAATATGGGTGGCGCAGGGCACCTACAAACCAACTGCTACCAACAACAGGGCCGCTACTTTTTTGGCATCGTTCGGTTATAGTGTTTATGGTGGATTTGCAGGTACAGAAACGGCACGTACCCAGCGGAACCCGCAAATATATCTTACTATTCTTAGCGGCGACATTGGCGTACCCGGCAATGCCAGCGACAATTCGTACCACGTAGTTACCTTACAGGGATTTCAGGGCGGCCGCGATTTCGATGGATTTACCATTCGCGACGGCAATGCCAATGCCGGTTATCCGGGCAGCACTACGCCGCAGCCCGATAATTCGGGCGGGGGCGTGCTGGAACTGGCTTTGGCGGGTGATGTTAGCTATGCTGATCTGAGAAATGATATTATCATTAACAACTTCGCCGTATATGGCGGCGGCTTCTGTTCCTATGGGGATGGAGCCGGCGCCCAGTCTTTTTTTAATTTAAATACACTTCTGTTCGACAATAATACAGCTGTTTTTGGCGGCGCCGTTGGGGCAGTGACGCTGAATGGCGATTGGGGAATGCCCGTTATGCAGAATTGTATTTTTACCAACAACAACAGTCTGACCGCACAGGGGTCGGTATTTGCATCGCTGGCAGATAATCCCTATACCGGACGTGTGTCATCTACAATGGATAACTGTACCCTTTACAATAATACAGCGCCGGTGGCTTTTAATCAGCCGGTTGGTGCAGCAGTCAGCAATGTTTCTTTGACCAATGTTATTGTCTGGACATCTGGAGGGCCTTATTCCAGTGTTACTGTAGGTCCAAATATTTCTTTCAGCAACAGCGATCTGGACCTGGTAACGCCGCTCGTTGGCAATAGTAATCTTGATGCCGATCCGCTTTTCGTGAATGCTGCCGGCAATGATTTTCATTTAACACCCTGTAGCCCGGTTATTGACAAGGGATATCCCGTTTTCGGTTTGACTACCGATTATGAAGGCAATACGCGCCCTCAGGGAACTGCATTGGATGTGGGCGCTTATGAAACTGCCGGTGGAGGCGCCGCAGCAGCACCAACCGCCACTTCGCCCAGTTATTGCCAGAATGCTACTGCCACCGCATTAACGGCTACCGGAAGTAACCTGCTTTGGTATACCGTGGCTACTAATGGTACCAGTAGTGCAACAGCTCCGGTGCCCTCAACTGCTGCAACAGGTACCACCACCTGGTATGTAACCCAAACGCCGGCGGGTAGTTGCGAAAGCACCCGCACCCCTGTAACAGTTACCATAAAAAGTTTACCAGCAGCACCCACCGCTGCATCGCCCAGTTATTGTGAGAATGTTACCGCCACTGCATTAACAGCTACCGGCAGCAATCTGCAATGGTATACGGTGGCCACCAATGGCACAGGTAGTTCAATAGCTCCGGTGCCATCCACCGCATCAGCTGGTACCACCACCTGGTATGTGACCCAAACGCCGGCGGGCGGTTGCGAAAGTACGCGAACGCCTGTAACGGTTACTATCAACAGCGCATCAGCAGCACCCACTGCTACCTCACCCAGTTATTGTCAAAGTGCTACCGCCACTACCTTAACAGCTACCGGAAGCAACCTGCTTTGGTATACCGTGGCTACCAATGGCACGGGGAGTTCAACGGCCCCAGTGCCTTCAACTGCTTCGGCAGGTTCTGCCACCTGGTATGTAACCCAAACACCTGCGGGCAGTTGTGAAAGTACACGCACTCCTGTAACGGTTACCATAAAAAGTTTAGCAGCAGCCCCAATTGCTTCTTCACCCAGTTATTGCCAGAGTGCTGCCTCCACTGCATTAACAGCTACCGGCAGCAACCTGCTTTGGTACACGGTGGCCACCAACGGTACAGGTAGCTCAACAGCCCCGGTGCCTTCAACCGCATCTGCAGGGACCACCACCTGGTATGTAACCCAAACACCGGCGGGTAGTTGTGAAAGTGCAAGAACACCTATAACAGTTACTGTTGGCAGTCCTGCAACTGCACCAACAGCCAGCTCTCCAACTTATTGTCAGAACACTACTGCTACCGCATTAACAGCAACCGGTAGCAA